>JAKUPR010000001.1:0-39848 GCA_022450585.1 Anaerolineales bacterium
CTTTAGGGTACAGCCACTTCCCATTAATCGCACTTACCATAGAAGCTATCAGCCATTATCTTGCAATAAGTTTTTTTTCATATTTCTTTCTTCGAGAGGAATGTGGCAACCAGACTGGTGCTCTTATAGGCTCGGTCGTACTCGCGTACGGCGGATATCTAACCGGATACCCACCGTTGCAAACGGGCAATCTTGAAACTGCTACATGGATGCCCTTGCTTCTATTGACCTTGCGCCATTTCGCCCTAACCGGCAGTAGCAGATCAGCTGTCGCGACTGTGGCTATTTATGCACTGGCATTCTTCGCTGGCCACCCGCAGACATTCTTGCTAATCACATATCTTAGCATTGGATATTATTGCTTCCGTGCAAGAAATGCGGGACGCGGTTGGATTTGGATCTTGCGCTGGCTGTTAACAATTTTCGCTCTGGTGACACTAATTGTTGCCGTACA
This sequence comes from Anaerolineales bacterium, assembly GCA_022450585.1. Taxonomy (GTDB): domain Bacteria; phylum Chloroflexota; class Anaerolineae; order Anaerolineales; family UBA11657; genus CAJWGI01. The sequence continues at coordinate 455 of JAKUPR010000001.1, forward strand.
GCTGCTGCCCCAAGCACAGTTCCTCTCACTTTCCACGCGCACCCACCTACCCTTCGACCAGCTCGCTCACGGCTTTGCACCACAAGACATCGTTCAATTCGTACTGACAAGATTGGGTAGCACCGAACTCTGGCAACCTCTTTATGTTGGCATACTTGGTTTAACTTTGATTTGTATCGCGATATCCTTACGAAAAGACGCTACAACTCGCTTTTGGCTTGCAGCAGGCCTAATTGCCTTACTAATTTCCTTCGGCGGCAACGTCGCGCTTTACCAGCTAGCTCATTGGATGATGCCCTTCTTTCGCCTATTTCGTGGGCAAGAACGAGCCGCCATGCTAGTAGCGATGGCTGCTGCCACACTCGTCTCACTTGCAGTAGATGCACTCACTGGACAAACACGTGATAACCAATTGAAAACAGTGTCGGTCACTCTCCGGTGGCTACGCAACCTAACACCTATAGCAATTGTCCTGTTAATACTCGCAATACTATTGTCCCAGCACAATCCAGTCCAGTGGGGACACTTACCACCACGGTTTGGGCTACTCGTACTCGGGATACTTCTCGCCATCCTCGCGCTATCCATGCACTCGTACAAGCGTTGGTTCCCAACAGCGTTAGCTGCAGTAATAACTCTAGAATTATTCTCAGCCAACATGCCTACCAACGTATCATCACCCTTCGAAACATATCCTGAACTCCCTATGCTCTCAGTCATGCAATCAGACGCAGCGAGTGGACGTTGGTTCAGAGTACAGGATGATGCACGTATGCAAGGCCACTGGGCCTGCGCATATGGCTTGAAAGAATGGGGTGGGATATCGCCCATCCGGTTACAAAGCTGGATGGATTTTGACAGCCACGCGCCCGAACAGGCACGTTTCAAGATGCTGGGCATTGACTATCTCATTTCATGGAAAATGAACCTCGCCACACGAGAAGGAATCCCAATCCTAGCTGAGACTCTTTACCATGGTTCTGCACCGCAGGGCGACGCCAAAGTGTACCGCCTACCAGGGAATGCACAGCGTGCTTGGTTCCCTAAACAAGTGCAACTCGCGGAAACCAACCAAATGTTGTGGAATCTCATGTCCGACGAAAATTTTGACGTCTATGAAACCGCCATCCTAATGCCAAACACACAAGGCCTGGATTTAAGCAGCGGACAAGTAAAGGTGCTAACTGAACGCCCAGGCCGCATCGAGTTACAGGTGCAAAACCAACAAAAAGGCCTTCTAGTGGTTAGCGAAGCTTGGTATCCTGGGTGGATGGCCACCACTGAAACCCAACATACGCATACAGAAATGGTGGATGGATATCTACAGGGTATACATCTGGGTCAGGCTGGCCCACAGCACGTAGTACTAGAATATCAGCCTGCGACGCTTCGATGGGGGCTGATGACGAGTGTTCTTGCTATATTGTTGACATTCGCACTTTTTTTCTCGAAGATAAAACTGCCAGAATGATACAGATTGCAACCAGCAGAACGCAGTACCCTACACTGATTGTCGGAATTACCCTAGCTATACTAAGTTTAGTCATCGGCGCGCTGATAGCCTTTTTTGGGCCAATTAGAGGATTCGCTATCCTGATCGGCTTCTGTCTGATGATATGGGCCCTGAGCAATATAGAACGTGGTCTCTGGGCTACGACCCTTATTGTTACGATGCTACCCTTCGGGACTATTCCCTTTAGATTTGTTCTAACACCCACATTGCTTGACATAACCCTGGCCGCGGTCTTCCTGTTATATGCTGCAGAATGGATGACCGGCAGACGGCGCAGACTGATTGGATCCCCTGCCCATCTTCCGATTCTCACGTTCATGCTACTGGCGCTATTTTCTTTTGTGGTAGGCAGCGGGAATGCCACGGTAACACCCAATTTGCTCCGTAAGTTTGTCGGCTTCATACTCAATATAGCTCTTGCATTTCTAGTAGTGGACTATTTTTCTAACCAGAAACAAATCACCCGATTACTACGCGTCATAATTCTAGGAGGTTCGGCCGCAGCACTAGTGGGGTTAGTTCTATATCTTCTTCCAATGAATATGACGGAACAAATACTGAACACTTTACACATAATCAATTACCCTACCGACAGTGTGCTGCGCTTCATCGAAGACAACCCCACTAACGCACTACGCGCAAACGGCACCTCAGTCGACCCAAACGCCTTCGGAGGCATGCTGGCTATTGTGGGGGCTCTGATTGTCCCCTATTTGGCTATAGCCCGCCCGCTTTTCGACCGCCGATGGCCCGCTTGGCTGATGTTCGGTCTCATCGCTGCTTCAATTATTCTAAGTTTTTCCAGAACAGCCATGGCCGCTTTGCTGATATCAATACTTTTTGTAACTTCACTGCGCCACCGCAAATTGCTCTGGCTCCTAGCTATAACTATCATCTTCCTCATATTCATGCCGATTGCACAGGAATATAGTAACCACTTTTTCTCCGGCATACAGGGGCAGGATTTGGCCACCCGAATGCGCCTAGGAGAATATAAAGACGCCTTAACTCTAATTAGCCGTTATCCCTTCTTCGGAGTCGGCTTCGGCGGTACGCCTGATGTGGATATTTATCTTGGGGTTTCCAGTGCATATCTACTTCTTGCTGAGCAAACTGGTCTTGTAGGTTTGTTTTTCTTTATGTCTGCAATTGCTGTTGTTCTAGGGTGGGGACTGCGGCACCATAGCGCAGCGCTTTCTGATTCGAGCTTGTCGCCAAACTGGCTTGGAATCCACGCGGCATTACTAGCCGCGCTTGTTATCGGCCTGCTTGATCACTACTTCGTAAATCTGGCATTCCAAGCCGCACAGACGTTTTTTTGGTTACTGGTTGGTCTATCTTTAGCATCCACACGTCTGGCTCACGGGTTGAAATAATTGAATACCATCCCAGAGATGTTAGCTACTATCTGCGCAGTTTGCTCCCACTCTAGATAAACCGGGTGCCAAAGATAAATAACAATGACATAATCTCCACCGCTAGAGAAGACAATTCCGGCGTCAGCAATTGTATCGCCAGACCCGAAGCCATGCTTATGAGCCACGATAATGCCCTCTGGTACACCAGCCTCAATAAGAGTAGCCGTTTTATTTCGACCGAGCAGCTCAATGACAGATTTACATTCCGTCGAACTAATCTGACCGGGAAATGCCACATCCAGACCGCCTCCACCATTATCTGCACATTGATAAATCATGGTTAATAGCGCTGCCATATCGGCCGGGGTCGTCTGCATGAATGGATCAGGATTGGTGTTCACATCAGTACGTTGATTAGCCTGAGTACGCACAATCGGTACTTGTGATTCCTGATCGAAATAGCCTGCCATAAACGTATCCAATAATCCCAAGCGCTGCAAATCGCTACTTAAAACGGAGGCCCCACTGTTCCGATCTCCGTCACCCAGTTCCGCCAAAAGTATATTCGCGTGCAAATTCGATGACTGGACAATAGTACCTTCAATTACCTTTGATATCTCAGGAAGAGGATCAGAATCCAAAACTCGATAAATATCTAAGATAATGGGAATCTTCATTATGCTCAAACCAGCATATGCCACATGTTCATTGATATTTATCTCCTCACCCGTTTCCAAATCTACCACTGCTAGACTGAGGACACCCTCAAAATCTAGCTGCTCCACGTAACGACGAATAAAATCTCTTAGCGTACCAGTCGTGGGTACTATGCTATCACTGTCCTGCACAGTGAGCACCACCCTCCTGTTAGTCGGGACACGTAAAGCAAGGTCTATAACAGCTAAAGAAGAATCTACGTCTAATCTGTATCCTGACTGTCCAGAACGCAAACGCAACGCTTCCGGGTCTATGCCTATTCGGGTGGGTGCAAGATCATAACGCGCTGCAGTGTCCTCTAGAAATTCACGCAACTGCACGGTAGAATACTCTGCATCTAAGGGAACCAATACAGGGTCCCCCGGACTACGCCACAGAAACTTCCAGTATCCGTCCCAGAAATTAGTATCCGTCCTATATGTATCAGCAAGAGCAAGCATCGACTCAAGACTAAGACGAAAGCTGATTTCTGCCGGTTCCAAAAAGAAAAAGGTGTCTCGAAAATGCAGTTCCACTGGAGATGCATAAATCTGCGTTAGCATGGCAGCAGACTGCTCTAATGATAGTCCCTCTACCGGTACATCCGCAATCATCATCCCAGACGGAAAATTAGAGCGCACTCTCTGATAAGAAACTAATTGCAGAACAAGCAACACCACAGAGGACAGCACCAACAGAATGGCAGTCCATTCCAACAATGTCGTATTTGGTCGTTGCCTCATAAGAGATTAGCAATCGCGAGTATATCACGGCCGCTCTCAGAAATTCTGGCCTTCATTGACAGCGTCGATTCAAAATCTTATACTGGAACCGCACTTGCAAACGTAATGGTTACGAAAAATGTCTAAGCGAGCAGAAAACGTGGCGCAGGTATTCGATCTAATGCCGGAAAGGTTTCTCCCGGAGCAAGCGGGAGACATTGAAGCCATGATTCAAATGGATTTAAGCGGAGACAACGGGGGCAAATGGACGTTGCTGATAAAGGACAGCACACTATCTGTAACCTCCGGTGCGGGTAGTAATCCGCATATGACTATGTTCATGGAGTCCGATGACTGGCTGGACATTGCCAATGGCGATGCCAACGCCATGGCACTTTTCATGCAGGGCAAAATCCGTGTCACTGGGGACATAGGACTTGCTATGAAAATGCAGACCATGTTTGATTTGTCCGGCAGCAAAACATGAGTCGGGCAGAAACGCGACTAAACCAGTTTATCGGTATCATTGTAGGAGTGGTAGGTGCACTTATGACGTCCAATTTCTGGCCACATATCCGCCTAGCCGTAGGAGGATGGGGGGGTACCATCCTATGGGGAATAGCGATCGGTGGTTTACTAGGTTCACTTGGTAACCTCCACACAATTGGACGTCTAATTACACGCAGTGAAAACCAGGCTCTGAATACTTTCCTCGGAATACTAGCCCCTTTTGTGCTCATTCTAGCTCTCCTAATGCTGACAAACCTTGCTAGATGAAACATAGCTCTTATATTGATGATTCACTAGATAATAACGGGCCGTGTCGACATTTCCAAATAGATGACGTATACTTCCCGCAGTGTCATCACGGGGCGGGAATTTAGGTCACGGTAACGTCTTAGGTTAGTGTAACATCTGCTTATGCATCCTCAGATGCATAAGCACAGCACCCGGTCTCGGATTAGACGCACACAGGTACTGATTGAGTTGGTTCACAGATGTAAGAGCGCATCTCATGTCCAACCCTGTTATACTAACTAGCATAATTATTTTTTAAGGAGGTTTCACAAAGTGACAGCACCAATTGAAGTAAATGACGCCGGTTTTGAAGAGCAAGTATTGCAATCTAGTACTCCGGTGGTCGTAGATTTCTGGGCGCCTTGGTGCGGCCCATGTAAAATGGTGGCGCCCATATTGGACGACCTCGCAACGGAATATGCAGGAAGAGTAACCATCGCGAAAGTAAATACAGACGAGAATTCTCAGTGGGCAGTAAAATATGGCGTGCAGGGAATACCAACGATGCTTTTTGTTAAGGACGGTAAGGAGGTTGACCGTGTAGTTGGTGCCAGCTCAGCAACTACGTACAGCAACAAGATTGATTCGTTACTAGAAGATTAGGGATGAGATTATCTCACCACATCAAATTTCATAGCTTAGCACATTGTTGCCTCGAAGTCTCACATATGGCATATTGCAAAGTGTTACTGTAGAGTAATGAAGGAAGTCACGTGGCTCGCTTGAGCACGACCAACAAAACAAATTTTCATCAGTGGGGAGGGGTGCGATCGCACCACCCTCCCCACTCCGGTTAACCAAATGAGCTGAGCATCATAAAATGACAAAATACATCTTTGTCACAGGTGGAGTGGTAAGTTCAGTCGGAAAGGGCATAGTGGCCGCAGCGATGGGTCGAATGCTCAAGGAAAGAGGACTCACCATTTCTGTGCAGAAGCTTGATCCTTACCTGAACGTTGACCCTGGCACAATGTCCCCTTACCAACATGGCGAAGTTTTCGTCACCAACGACGGTGCTGAAACCGACTTAGATCTCGGTCACTACGAGCGCTTTATCGATATCAACCTTCAGCAAGTCTGCAACGTAACCACGGGACAACTTTATTCCGACATAATAGCGGCAGAGCGTCGTGGCGATTTCCTGGGTGGTACCATTCAGGTCATTCCACACATTACAAACGAAATAAAACGTCGCATCCTTCAGGTACCAAGCTCCACGGGTGCTGAGGTGATAATTGTGGAAGTAGGCGGCACAATCGGCGACATAGAGAGCCTCCCATTTCTGGAGGCATTACGTCAGATGCGCAGTGACATTGGGCGAAAGAACACTGTCTATGTGCACGTAACCTGGCTGCCGCATATCGGGGCCACCGGAGAATTGAAAACAAAACCGACACAACACTCAGTGCGTGAGCTTCGCTCTATCGGGATCTCACCAGACATCATTGTGGCCCGCGCAGACTACCCAATTCAAGACAACCTGTGCGCCAAGATTGCACTATTCTGCGATGTACCAGAACAAGCCGTCATACCAGTTACCACAACCAAGGTTACATACGAAGTCCCTTTGCTGCTAGAGAATCACGACCTTGGCAACTATATCGTAGACCGACTGCAGTTAAAGGACAGTTGCCATAACGCCGACTGGTCGGAGTGGCAGACAGTTATTGATGCGGTTAATCACCCCGGACAACCTGTACGGGTCGCCCTAGTAGGAAAATATATCGAGCTCAAAGATGCATACATCAGTGTAAAAGAAGCTCTCCAACACGCAGGGTTAGGAAACGGCAGAGATGTAAAAATTGTTTGGGTCAACGCCACCGAACTGGAATCCAAAAATAGCGTTAAAGGACTAGAGAATTGCAATGGAATCTTGGTGCCTGGTGGATTTGGTGAACGAGGGGTTGAGGGCAAAGTGTTAGCGGCAAAATGGGCGAGACAACAACGCATTCCCTACCTCGGACTGTGTCTTGGCATGCAGGTGATGTGTATAGAATTAGCACGCGCTGCGCTAGGCTATAGTGATGCTAACTCAACTGAATTCGACGCCGAAACCGAACATCCTATCATTGATCTTATGCCCGACCAGCGTGACATCAGCGAGAAGGGCGGTACCATGCGCCTCGGAGTTTATCCATGTACAGTCGTACCCGGCACCAAGGCATCGGCGGCCTACGAGATTTCGAACGGATTACCAGTCTCCGAACGCCATCGCCATCGCTTTGAGTTCAACAACGACTATCGCGACATCCTAGCCAAGAACGGAATGGTATTTTCGGGACTTTCACCGGATGACCAACTCGTTGAAATAGCAGAAATAAAGGACCATCCCTTCATGCTGGGCAGTCAGTTCCACCCCGAGTTTCTGTCCCGTCCCAATCGTCCTCATCCTCTTTTCGCAGCCTTTGTGGCCGCAGCGGCAGAGCACAGCAACGAGCAGGCAGGTTCCGAGCCGACAGTGAAGTCCTGAAGCCGATTCACTAGATGTAATATTCACCAATCGGTTCCCACCAGACCTACAACCACAACTCTATCAATAAAACTCAATGTGCCTGTCTGACCTATTTCAATGGGGAACAAAAACATATGTAATGGGTATCATAAATGCAACGCCCGATTCATTCTCCGGAGACGGACTGAACTCCGAAGATGATCCAGTCCAAGCGGCAATTTTGCTTGCACAACGATTAGTCGCTGACGGAGCACACCTCCTGGATGTCGGCGGAGAAAGTACCCGTCCAGGAGCAACGCCTGTCTCGGCCGAGACAGAATTAAATCGGGTTACACCCATTATCAAGGCGCTAGCAGCAACTGTAGAAGTGCCTATATCGATAGACACAAGTAAAGCCACAGTGGCTCGGTCCGCGCTCGACGCAGGAGCATCAATAGTAAATGATGTCTCCGGTTTGATGTTTGACAATAAGCTCGGAGAAGTAGTTGCGTCTAGAGGCGCAGCCCTAATCCTGATGCATAATCGCAGTCGCAAAGAGGATGCTAGCAGCGATGAACGCCTCGGCGGACGTTATGTGGGTAGTACTTACGATAAGCTAATTGAAGATATATCGCGTGATCTAGAAGAATCGATAACCATTGCCTTCTCAGCTGGTATCGATAAGAACCAAATAATCCTGGATCCTGGCATCGGTTTCGGAAAGACAGTGGAGCAAAACCTCAGGCTACTCAATGAACTAGGAAAACTTGAGAATCTCGGGTACCCTTTACTAATAGGACCCTCGAGAAAGTCATTCATCGGCTACACGCTTGATTTACAAATGGAAGACCGATTAGAGGGAACAGCAGCTGCTGTAGCTGTCGGTATCACTCGTGGCGCTGACATAGTACGCGTACACGATGTGCGCGAGATGGTTAGAGTCGCCCAAATGACGGATGCCCTTGTAAGACCAGTACAAGACTAAAGTCTCGCGTCGTTCAGCCTCATATCAGCCTCAACCAGACTGCATCCGTCTCACCTCGGTAACATTTGTCAATTGCTCCACACGGTTTAGTACCTTACTCAGCTGAGTAAGGTGGGACACCTCCAAAGTGATATTCAGTGCAACCTCATGCCCCTGGCTAGGCAGCATGGAGACCGCACTCATATTGACATGTTCATCAGCCATTATGGTCGATATATCTCGCATCAATCCCTCTCGATCAAAAGCAACAATGCGCATTGCAACAGGGTATATCTTGGCCGGCTTTGCACCCCAAGTAACGCTGATAAGGCGCTCTCTCTCGCGAACGCGCAGAACATTCGGACAATCCTTCCTATGAATAGTGACGCTGCGCCCGCGCGTCGTATAGCCAAATATCTCATCGCCCGGCACGGGATTACAGCATCTACCCAGATGAGTAAGCAGCCCGCGTGTGCCATAAACATTGATTTCTTCGGATTCAATCTGAGGTATACCAGTATCTGGCGGCGGTAATGTTTCGGCATCTGCTTCAGATTGGCTACGGAGCCAAGACACCAAGCGATTAATTACAGATTGTCCATGAATATCTCCACAGCCCACGCCAGCTAGAAAATCATCTACCTTGGAATGACCAAACATTTCCGCCATAGCTTGCAGGGAAATACCCTTGATGTTTAAACGTTTTTTTTCACGGTCGATAATAATACGACCCGTGGCAATATTCTCCTTACGGGCTTGTTTCCTGAACCAACCACGAATTTTCTCCCGCGCCCGAGCAGATCGCACATATCCCAGGTCGGCATTCAGCCAGTCACGGCTGGGACCACCAGTTTTTGAAGTCAGTATTTCCACTTGATCCCCTGAAGCAAGTATATGATTGAGCGGAACCAGACGCCCGTTCACTTTGGAACCACGGCAGCGCTCGCCAACCGCAGTATGAATATGATAGGCAAAATCAATTGGGGTTGCCCCAGTAGGCAAATCGACAATGTCGCCCTGGGGTGTGAAGGCAAATACCCTGTCTGGGAACAGATCAGATTTTAGTGCGTCAACAAATTCCTGACCATCAGTGACTTCTTGCCTCCAATCCATCATTGAACGCAGCCATTCAATCCTCCTATCAAATGATCGGTCCTGCTTGCGAACGCCATCTTTATAGCGCCAATGTGCAGCAATGCCATACTCAGCGCTTTCATGCATTGACTCAGTACGAATTTGAACCTCAAGAGTGTCACCATCATTATCGACAACTGCTGTGTGGAGAGACTGATAAAAATTATCTTTCGGCGTTGCAATATAATCGTCAAACTCACCGGGTATCGGGCTCCAAAGCTGATGCACCAGACCGAGAGCTAAGTAACAATCAGATGTTGCCTCTTGCTCGCCAGTTTCGCTTTGTTTGTGATCCGCTGCTGTTTGCTCAACATGATGCTTCACAAGTACACGTACTCCCCGTATGTCATAGACCTGTTCGAAGGGCACATCTTTACGGCGCATTTTTCTCCATATGGAATAAATATGCTTAGGGCGACCACTTACTTCAGCCACAATACCATTATCATTAAGCTCTTTTTCCAAGCGCGCCACAACAACACCAATGCGCCTTTCACGCTCCCCACGGAGTCGATTAATTGCCGTGGCTATCTCTTTGTACCTTGCCGGCTCCACATATCGAAAACCAAGATCCTCTAGCTCCCATTTGATTTGCCAAATTCCCAGTCGATTCGCCAACGGAGCGAAAATATCCAAAGTCTCCTGAGCAATTCGGCGCTGCTTACTTCGGGGCAAAAATGACAGCGTACGCATGTTATGCAATCTATCAGCTAGTTTTATCAGAACCACACGGACATCGTCTGTCATAGCAAGAAAAGTTTTGCGAATAGTGTCTGCCTGATGCATTGACATTGGCTTAATTTCACCGGAATCAACATAGATGTTAGTGGACTCATCCCCAGTTTTCTCAACACGACGCACCTGTTTGGTCAATTTTGTCACACCATCCACCAACGTAGTAACTTCTAATCCAAACTGCCTTCTGAGGACTGCAATCGAGGCACCCGAGTCTTCAACCACATCGTGGAGGAGAGCTGCTGCCAGTGCTGCTGGCGGCAGACCGAGTTCCCCCAAAATATCCGCTACGGCCACGCTATGTTCAATATACGCGGCCCCCGAAGCACGCGTCTGCCCAGCATGGGCCTCACTAGCAAACGAGTAAGCTTGCTCCACCAACAAACGGTCCCGTCCTGTAATTGTCTCTGGTAACTTGGTAATGAATGTCTTAAATTTCATGGCATAGATAAATTTCGACGTTCAGGCACACTTATTGCTTCTACAGCTTCAAGTCGTACCCATTTTAGCATCCATTACGAGGATTTTCATGTCACTTGAGGGAAAAGGTTATTTCATCTGGCGAATCCTAAACTGTGAATCCGGTGACCCAGAGGCGATTGCTAACAAAGCGGAAGCGGCAAAGCTGACGCACGTGCTAATTAAGATTGCAGACACACGATATCCCTTCGGATACGATCGTAACAACAACGATCTTGTACCGGCGGTTAGCCAGGCACTGAAAAACCGTGGCATGCAAGTGTGGGGCTGGCACTATGTTAAAGGTGGAGACCCATCCGGGGAAGCCCGGGTTGCAGTTGCACGTACACAGGAACTACAGTTTGATGGGTATGTTATCGACGCAGAACACGAATACAAATGGCGTGGCAAAGACGCAGCAGCACGAATTTTCATGACGGAGTTGCGCCAGGGACTACCGAATCATCCTATTGCACTCTGCTCTTATAGGTTTCCGACCTACCATCGTGAATTACCATGGGCCGCTTTCCTAGAAAAATGCGACTTTAACATGCCACAAGTATACTGGGAACAAGCACACAACCCCGGTCCGCAACTGGAGCGCAGTGTCGGCGAGTTTGCAGATACTCGCCTAGTAGGTCACGCCCGTCCCGTCATACCAACTGGATCCGCCTACGGAGCCGGCGGGTGGATTGCCACAGCAGAAGACCAACACCAGTTTTATCAGAAGGCACTTGAATTAGGTCTGTCCGCTGCGAATACTTACTCGTGGGACTGGTCAACCAGCCCAGGCCATCATTACCTCTGGGATGCGGTGGCTGCCTTCCAGTGGCCGCTGGAGGAAGCAGAAGCATTAGTCCAAGCACCTGCTCCGATGCCACCTAGTGTTAGTAACGACCCGCTCCAGAATTATATTGACGCCCTTAACAATCGAGATATTGAATTACTCGTGAGCCTGTACCACGAGAATGCCGGCCACGTGAATGCACAGCGTCTAATCCTTGGAATTCAGGAAATACGCAAATGGTATCAGAAACTACTGAACGAATTACTTCCATCAGGCACATTCGCAATAGACCAAGTCCGTGGTAACGGATCTTCTTGGACTTTCAAATGGAGTTTTCACAATCCGGGTGGTCAAATCGCCACTGGTAAAGACACAGTAGGCTTACGACATGGGCGCATACAATACCATTACAGCAGCTTTGCGGACGCACCTGCGTAAACGAAAATTAGTTGACATCACCGTGAAGTGTACTCCTTAAAAATGGGACGGGTGCGACGACACGATACCCTTCAACTGCCTTAGAGGCCTTAGTATGACATCCATAATCTTCAACCCATTTATTCATGTATGGCTCACCAGCAAAATCACCCATGATATACTAATATGCGACTGTTAAGAATTTCCAGATATTTCACAATATCACAGATTTGGAGCAATGACTACTAAGCGGCCCAGCGCAATTCCAAACAAAACAGTACTGGTAACAGTGTTGATTATTGGTCTCGCTACAGGCGGGGTTTCTGCAATTAGGTACGCTCTGAACGAGCTTAATTCAGACTCGCAACAAACTACTGCTCCTACAGAGCTACCTCCTACTCAAACAACAGCCAAAGTGTCCCCGAGCAGCACCGAGGAACCAACTGAGGTATTGACCGACTTAACAAACACAGATACTCCGGTTCCCACTTTAATCGCTATCCAGCCCGCAGACCCAACATCAACTCCACTAGCAGACCAAGTGGCTGCCGGGGGGGCTACACTGCAGTTAACAGACGGCGTCTATCTGCGTGCTGGACCGGGTGCTGAATACGAAATTCTCGGCAGCGAGCCAGCCGGTTACATTGCACCGCTCATCGGAAAATCTGCGGACGGTCTTTGGTATCAGATTACCTACGGCGCTCGGAATCGCGTCTGGGTTTCATCCCTATGGTCAAAGGTCCAAACGGACATAGCGGAGATACCAATCGTCCAAGCCCCAGCCACTGCAATACCCACACACACTGCTACCCCAGTAATTACTGCTACAGCGTTAGCTGAGCCAACAGCCACATCAGAGGCCCTCTTAGCAAACGCTAACACAGATATTTCCGGAAAAACATTTAGTATCGAAACTGAATTCGTTGCAGGTATAACCGGACCCCGACACCTTATTGGAGATCCGGTTTTTGTTAACATGCGAATCGCAAATTCGAGCAGCTCAGAGATTAGTTTCGGTGCATGGGGCGTACACACTAACCTATATCCGAACTTCCTATATGTTTTCAACGGTGACCGCGAAGCAGACAAAATAGGTGGCAACACTGAATATAGTTGGAGAGATTCTATTACCATCATCAATCCAGGTATTCATCATCTGCAAATGGGCATTTGTCTTGATACCGCAGCGAAATGTCTAGCCTCAAAAGCCCCTGGCACCAACTGGTTTATTCTTTCAGATGCTATTCCAGTAACCATTAGCGAATCCAGGATTTCTCCCATCACCCCCGATGGAAGTCCCATTACAGGCACTTACTTTTCGGCGGAGAAAAAATGTACCGCGGGAAGCAGCTGCGTAGCAGAATACGCAGTGAACGAATCTATCTTTGTGAATCTGAGAATACAGAATCAGGGAACCGATGACCAGAAATTCGGTGCGTGGGGAGTTTACGCAAATCCCTACATTTTCCGATTTTTCAACGGTGACAGTGACGCAGATAAGATTTCTGCAGGCACAGAATACGAATGGCGCGACCATATTGAAATCCCGGTATCAGGAAGTTACGATTTGCATATGGCTGTTTGTACAGATAACTCGACTGTCTGTAAAACGACTACCCCCCCAGCCGCAAACTGGCATTTAATTTCGGGCGCTATTCCAGTCACAATCAATTAAGGTTACAAAACTAACAAAACAAACGGGCGGGAAAGACTCTTGAGTGAAACCTCACGTCCCGAATGCGCACAGCAAACACCGTGGTGGCCCAAAAGGCTAACGACAGGTGTCTCATTGCTTGGCATTGTTCTGATGCTGACAGGCTGCACGAATATTTTTAGATTGCCATCAGTCCCACTTTCTTCACCGTGTGAAGTTGCACAAGCAAAATCAACTGACCTTAACGGCGACTGGCTCTTTCGCATAGACCCAGATGACATTGGTATATCAGAGCACTGGCACTCTTCTACAACCTCTGAGAATCAGTGGTTCAGCCTCGAACCCGGAACCCCTTGGGAGGCAAGTGGGCTGGAATACGATGGTGTAGCATGGTATCGAACTAGGATTACCATCCCTGAATGGCCAAGTGTGTTTCTAGGGTTTGGAAGAATTGATGACGCCGCAATGCTCTGGATAAACGGCAATCGTGTCGGCACCTGGGAAGACTTACTTGAGCAAGCAGTACTGATAGATATTCTAGAGTACGGCAAATCTGGCGAGGAGCTCCAACTTGCCTGGCGCATATCTGACCAAGGTGGATACGGAGGAATCAAACAACCAGTACGAATCGGTTCTAATCCTCGTACAGTGATGACCGGAGCGCAACACGTAGAGTGGATGGCCAGACAAAACCCAGAGTGGCCGATGCCCGCATGGGCGAAAGGTCAACCTTTCGGCTGGACTATGACTGGAAACATGGATACGGCTGACGAAGCATTGGTATCCTCAGATGGTGCAGTAGCACCATGGGCAAGAGCACCAAGAGTAGAAATATGGATCTACGATAATGACACCGGCACAATTGCGAGCGCGGACCCAACAAAAGTGCAATTCTCTTTGGTAAATGGCCGTCTACCCATGCCGCAATGGCAATGGGATGCACTTAACATAAATATCGAAAATACCATGTTTGGCGACAGCAAACATTCCGCAATCCGCTGGAAAGTAACTTTGAAGAATACAGACTCAGGGTCCCGCCACCTAACCATGCTGCTTTCAATTAGGCCTTTTGCAATCAATCAAAACATAACACCCATATGCTCGATTCGTGCAAGGCGCCACAGCCAACTATGGATTAATGACCTCCCATTCATGATAGCCGCAACACCGGCAAGTGACACAGGCGCGGGGTTGTTACAAGAATCCATGGCGAAAGCATTGGTCGGCGAGGTGCCGTTCAATGACAGTGTGAGACATTTGGAAACAGCGGACGGGGTTGCCTTTTGGGCATATACTATTGACCTTAATCCCAGTGAATCAGCCCAGTTTCATTTCGCATTTCCCGCTACACCAGGCAATAAATTCCCACCTGTAGACAACCCCATTGATGAACACATAAAAGAGACTGTCAAGTTATGGCAGAATGCCACAACTAAGGTCAAGATGACTATCCCTGACAAAGCATTAGAAGCTGGGGTAAACGCCTCTCTTGGGTACTTACTCCTATCTCTTGACCCTGACGGCCCCCACCCCGGACCATTAGCTCATGACGCCGTTTGGGTCCGAGACGCAGCATACTCCGGGCTAGCACTGCTCCAATTTGGTCACACCGAAAGTGTCCGAAACACTGTCACAGCAACGCTAGCCACGCAAGAAACAGATGGACGAGTGCCTCCAATACGAGGCAAGAACGTTCCATGGTACGATGATGAATGGGACTCGCAAGGACAGGTAATTTTTCTTGCTAGCACCTATTACCGTTTCAGTGGCGACAAAATACAACTGCGCGACTGGTATCCACATTTACGTAAAACCGCATATTACATTGCAGATCTTCGCACAAGGCCTAGCACAGTGGTGCGCACTGCGCATGGCCTCCTACCCCCAAGCAAAAGCGCAGAGGACCTCGGCCCGGCAGATTGGCACCACTATTGGGATAATTTCTGGGGAGTGTCTGGATTACAACACGCAGCGTACATCGCCTCGGAATTAGGTGAAATCAATGATTCTAATTGGATGCAATCCGAAGCAAATGCGCTGCGTGAATCGATTCTAGACTCAGTCACAGCTGTAATGGGACCCGAGCCAGCCTTCATCCCAGGAGCTGTAGAAAACAGCACAGATTCAGCCATGGCGCGAGGATCAGTCCCAGCTATCTGGCCGACCGAGGTGTTTCCTTTGGATATGCCACTCCTAACTCGCTCTTTTGACACATACTATCGCCTATGGCTTGAACCTAACGATGGCGGTTTTCGGCACCTGGGTGGACATTTTTGGCCTTACGGTGGACTAGATCTCGCCCACGCATACCTACGGCTAGGACGTAACGATGTACTCCATCAGATTCTTGGGTGGACAATGCGGCACGAAACCATACCAGGCACCTTCGCCTGGGCCGAACAAATCAACCCAACGAATGGAAGCTTTTCCGGAGGAGACATGCCACACGCCTGGGCATCATCTAATTTCATCACCCTCGTGCGCGAGATGCTTTTCTCCGAGCGCGGGGAAGCACTCAAGCTGCTAAGCGGCGTACCGGATTGGTGGTTGACGGATGGACGCACCATACAACTAGAGTCAATGCCCACATACTTCGGCAATTTTAATCTGCACACAGAAAACACGATCACACAATCAGACTCTGGGTGGAATGGTGACCTAATCATCACGCTATCGGGCGCAGCGCCGCCAGACGGTTTCCGCTGGAAATTCCCAGTTACGCCCACGAAATTATCTGGGCCACCTGGAACTAAAGTAGCGGATGGCTGGCTAATAGTACCACCTGAAGCAGGAGTAGTGAAGCTAACTTTCACATCCCAATAATGTCAGGCAACAATTTAGTTTGACGACTTAAGCGGGCAGAGGTATAATGCCAACTTCAGTTACCAATTGAGATGACCGCATTACTTCAATCAGTCATACGGTCATACTGCTGAAGAGTGTTACAAAGCGTAAATAACAAGACTTGATGGTGGTGCCTGTGCCTAGCAACCAGTTACTCTACGGAGAATCGGTAGCCACAAACAGGATGGGTTTGAGCGGAGGAATGTTGGTTTAAGTTAACCTTGCCGTCACACTCCACATTCCGGATGCTAAACACATGTCGGCACCAGCGTCACTTGGGAGTGCCGACTTTTGCTTAAACTTAATGTCCTATTTCGTAGCATATTATTAGGAAGCGAGAATTGATGGAAGAAACATCACCTGACAACACGCCTACAGAAGATTTCGCAACTCTGTTAGAAAACTATGTCGATGTGGTAAAACCGGCACACGGGGAATTACTGCACGGAACCGTAATTGACGCGCGGTCAGATGGGATTTTGGTGGATCTTGGATTAAAACGCGAAGGTTTAGTTCCCGTGTCAGACCTAGAACGCGCTGGCAAAGGATTTCAGGATTACGCCACTGGAGATGATATTGAAGTACTGGTAACGGTCCAAGGACACGGAGCGAATAACCCCATCCTCTCAGTTTATCAGGCACGCCAACATCAGGCATGGAGGGATGCAGAAGTGCTGATGAGTTCCGGAGAAATTTTCAATGGAACGGTCGAGAGTTACAATCGAGGCGGCATCGTTGTGTCCTATCAAGGTGTGCCCGGTTTCGTGCCCGCTTCACACGTTCTAGGTGTTACCCGCGGAATGCAGGAATTAGAGCGGAGAAAAACGCTGGAGCAAACAGTAGGACAGGAAATCGCAGTTCGGGTAATAGAGGTAGACCGACAACGCCACCGCTTAGTGCTTTCGCAGCGCGCTGCGCAGCGGGCATCACGTGAAAAGCAAAAAGAGGAGCTTCTCTCTGAATTACACGAAGGCCAAGTTATGCAAGGAAAGGTTAGCAGCGTGCGCGATTTCGGCGCATTTGTAGACCTTGGCGCAGCGGACGGTTTAGTCCATGTATCCGAGATTGCTTGGAAGCCAATTGAACACCCAAGTCATGTCTTAGAGTCAGGCGATGAAGTGGATGTAATGGTAATAAAAATTGACCAAAAACGTCAGCGTATTGGCCTCAGTATCAAACAACTCCTGCCTAGCCCGTGGGATTCAGCACCTGATTGGATATCACCTGGAGAAACAATGGTTGGACGGGTGACCCGCGTGCTGCACTTTGGCGCCTTCGTTGATCTAGGCAACGGCATTGAGGGACTCTTACATAATAGCGAAATCCCGGATGCAGGAGGTCCGGAAATAAACCCGGGCTCCGAACTTATGCTACGAGTTGTGAGTCTGGATGTTGACCGCCAGCGCGTCGGACTTAGTCTGCAGGAACTAGATGAGGACCAAATCGCGTCTAACGATGTCCCACCACTAATGAAATCCGACTCTTCCCAGGACGCGGGCGAGGTTCCTATGAATACTGCGTTAGATGAGGATGACACAACCGAGGAATTGCCGGAGCCAAAAGGGGGTGATTGATCTGACTAAAGTAACGATCAAGCACAACGAATCTCCTGAGGAACTCTTGCGCCGTTTCCGCAAAAAGGTTATGCGGAGTGGCAGATTGGCAGCGGCACGCCAGAAACGCTGGTTTGTTTCAAAAGCCGAAGTGCGCCGTATCGAGAAGAAGAAAGCCATTCGCCGCCTACGTCGTCGACACCGACCACGTAGATAAGCTGCATAAGATGCAAGGATACAGTTGCCGTTACAAACCAACGCTCATAAAAGTGAGAATCGCTTAAAATGGCGGAAAAAGACGACAAGATTGAACTAGAGGGCACAATCTCTGAGGCTCTGCCTGGTACCCAGTTTCGTGTTGAACTGGATAATGGACACGAGGTCCTAGCATATTTATCTGGGAAAATGCGCCGATATTACATTCGTATTCTGCTAGGTGATCGTGTTAAGGTCGAAGTTACACCGTACGATCTTAAGCGAGGACGCATAATATACCGTTACCCGAGCGGAACCACACGACCGAATAAATAGTTTCCGAAATCCCATTTTATTGAAAATTTATCGTTTTGACTTGGTGCTTTTGTTTATGCCAAGTAGCACCTAGATTCCATCAGATACCGTAGTCGCCAACGGCATCTGGTCAGCGTAAGCATTGTGCAGACATCCTTGCAAAGACCAAGGGCCTGAACGAGTAATATCCACATCGACAAGTTCCCCGGTAAACTCGCGTTCTCCCTCAAAAAACACAAGCTTATTTGTACGCGTACGGCCACGCCATTTGCCCCGGTGAAACCCATCTACCAATACCTCCACCCGCTCTCCTAACAGGCTATTATTCTTATCTGCCAAGATCTCCGCCTGCAATTCATCGAGCGTCGCACGCCTTCGCTCCTTCTCATCCGCAGGAACATCATCTAGCATCCGTCGCGCGGAAACCGTGCCCGGTCGCGGAGAGTACTTAGCAATATGTACCTTGTCAAATTTCATTTCACCCAACAAATCACAGGTGTCTTGATACTGCGCTTCAGTCTCACCTGGAAAGCCCACAATAACATCGCACGCAATTGATCCGGAGGGCATATACTCACGGATACGATTAATCAAACTGCGATACTGCTCAACAGTGTAACCTCGACGCATATTTTGTAGCACCCTATTATTTCCAGACTGCACTGGTACTTCAATATGCTCGCAAATTAATGGTAATTCCGCAACCGTGCGCAGCAGTTCGTCACTAAGATAATTGGGATGAGAGGTGAGAAAGCGAATTCGTTTTAGGCCGGGAATCTCGTGAACTACTCTCAAGAGTTGTGCGAGATCAGGGCAGCCTTCTATATCGCTACCATATCTGTCTACAATCTGTCCCAACAGTGTAATCTCCTGGACTCCCTGCACTACCAACGAACGAATCTCAGTCACAATTTCACTAACCGGTCGGGACCTCTCCACACCGCGCCTGAAAGGAATAATGCAAAAGGTACAGGCGTGTGAACAGCCGTATACAACCGGTACGTGTGCACTAACCAATCCGCCACGCTGCGCAACCGGAAGGATCAACTCACCGTCTTGTATAGCATGACGACGCTCAACACTCGCACGCTCATCATACATCCCGTGCCTATCGGCAATCAAATTTAATAACGGTTTAGGATCAGAGGGAGATAGGAAGGCGTCCACTTGCGGAAAAGCACGCACAAGTTTTGGGTTTCCCTTTACGCCCACCATACATCCCATCAATCCAATCATAATCCCCCTGTTGCTGCTTTGCTTCAGATGACTAACACGGTGTAACCAGTTAGTAGCACGATCCTCTACACTCTGACGCACAACACAGGTATTAAGCACAGCAATATCCGCCTCGGTTAGCTGATCTGTCTCAACACCGCCCATTAGCTCCAATTCAGAAGCCAGACGAACACTGTCAGCCACATTCATCTGACAGCCAATAGTATGGATATGATATTTCATAGGTTATAAACTTGTCCAGAGTTCATTCTACCAGTCCCCACAAGCGTGGTCAACGCGATGCACGAGCTTCACTATGAATAATTGAAACACTTACCCATGTGAGCCTCCTCAAAACTATTTAGATGAAAACCCAAATTTTTTCTGGTCCATGCCCTTAGATATTAATATACACTTCAGCAAACTATGCAAATACAATTCTCCCATATGACTCACAACACAGTTCCAATCACATATCCTAGTACGACAACTAAGGTACAATATTAATCAGGTAACTAAACAGCACTCCTAAGCATGAACGAAAAAACTGGTTTGCAGCTGGATAAGAAAGATAACACCACACAATCCTGGCGACTGCCCACAATCATCGCAGTAATCATCGCCATAGTGGGATTAGCAGCCTACATCACGCAAGGCTCCAGCATTAAACCCTTGACGATTTTCTTCGCAACACCTACATCCACACCTACTGTCACATACACCCCGGTGTTGCCAACCGTCACAATTACTACTCCCACGGAACCTCCTACAGTCACGCACACGGCAACACGAAGTGGCCCAATAAGTTACATCATCAAAGAAGGTGACACACTATATTACGTTGCGGACG
Source organism: Anaerolineales bacterium (assembly GCA_022450585.1). Classification (GTDB taxonomy): domain Bacteria; phylum Chloroflexota; class Anaerolineae; order Anaerolineales; family UBA11657; genus CAJWGI01. The sequence continues at coordinate 21,095 of JAKUPR010000001.1, forward strand.
AATACGGAGTCGATATAGAGGCCCTCATTGCATACAATCTAGCACAGGACATTGATCTCACTTCATTCCTGCAGGTGAATCAGGAAATACTAATTCCGCCGCCCGATTTCAAAGCCCCAACGCTGACGCCAATGCCCAGCGGAGTTAGCCCTGGCACAATAATTGACTATACAATAAGACCCGGTGACATTCTACAATTGCTAGCAGAGGAATTCAACACCACTATAGACGCAATCGTTGAGCAAAATGAAGAACTAAGTGAAAACCCCAATATCCTGACGGTAGGTAAAAAAATACGGATACCCATAGACATATTTATGCTAACCCCGGCCACACCCACTCGTCAGCCCTCGGCCACACCTACTCACAAACCATCGTCTACTCCGACCCCATAAATGATGTCCTAGCCTCGAGCGCGGTCTCAATCTCCGCCAGAACCGCCTGATCCACTTCAATTTCCAAGGCAGCCCGTAACATACTCTGCACCGTATCCCCATCACACTGCGCCAACGCCCAGGCTGCATGGGCACGAACCACCGCATCCGGGTCACTGCGAAGTATACGTTCCAGAGCCGATACGGCATCCGCGCTTTCGCTTGCATTTCCTAGAGCCACAGCGGCGTTACGCAAGAGTCCTACCCTCTTAGCACGCTTCAGAGCCGTTCCCCGAAAAACAGTGCTGAATTCCGCCTGTGAAAGGTCGAGGAGTTCCAAATACTTTGGGTTAGGCAACGGCGACCGCGGAGCGAAATCTGAATCCTCCTGTGAATGTGCAAAGCGCTGATTCCACGGGCATACCTCTTGGCAAACATCACAGCCAAAAATCCAATCTTTCAGGTCTGCTCGGCGCTCGACTGGTAGAGTCCCACGATGCTCAATGGTAAGATAGGAGATACAGCTTCCGCTATCTACACGTCTAGGCTCAAGCAAGATAGCATCGGTAGGGCAAGCATCTATACAGCGCGTACAGCTACCACATAGATCAGGCACAAATGGTTCATCTGAGGGAAGTTCTAAGTCCAGCATGGCCTCCGCTAGCAAAGTCCAAGAGCCAATGTCCGGATTTATAAGCATAGTGTTCTTCCCAATCCATCCAAGCCCAGCGCGCTGCGCCATCTCACGCTCCAGCACTGGCCCAGTGTCAGTATACAAGCGGTGTTGGACTGGACGACCTGCAGCAACCTCCACAAATGCAATCAGGTCCTTAAGGCGAGAAATTAAAACCTCATGATAATCACGACCCCACGCATAACGCGCCACTCTACCAGCCTGAGCAGATGCTTCAGACGAGCCCGAGTCACCCTGAAAGTAATTCGCGGCCAGCACTAGAATAGATTTACAAGCAGGAAAAAGTGCACGGGGGTCAGCACGCATTTCCCGAGCACGAGGACTTGCCATATATGACATATCCGCGTGTAATCCATCGTCAAGCCAAGTTTGATACTCAAGTAGATGTCCTGGAGAGTCGGGAGTAGTGACTCCGCACAGTTGGAAACCAAGAGTTAGGGCATGTGATTTGATACGGTCAGCAAGACAGCGAGAGTCAGATGCGTTCAATGTTTTAAATACTTCGGTAAGAACTGCCCAGTGTAACTTGCATTAACCGTCATCACTTCCTCGGGGGTGCCCTCGGCAATTATTTCACCTCCACGGTCACCTCCCTCCGGACCCAAATCGATGATATGATCAGCGATTTTTATGATGTCCGGATGGTGCTCAATGATTATCACAGTGTTTCCCCGATTGACGAAGCTTTGAAGTACCTCGACGAGCCGGTCGACGTCTGCCGCGTGAAGCCCTACTGAAGGCTCATCCAACACATAGAGAGTACGGCCTGTAGAACGCTTGGAAAGTTCCTTGCTCAATTTCACGCGTTGCGCCTCTCCTCCGGACAACGTAGGCGCTGGCTGTCCAACCTTAATATACCCCAAGCCAACTGACAATAACGTAGACAGCTTACGCTTAATGTTAGGAAAGTTCCCAAAGATCACAGCTGCCTCTTCAATACTCAACTGAAGAACATCAGCAATCGTCAAATCCTTGTAGCACACCTGAAGGGTTTCGCGATTATATCGTGAGCCGTTACACACGTCGCAGGCTACGTAAATGTCTGGTAGAAATTGCATCTCAATGCGTAACTGACCTTGGCCGCGACAGCCCTCACAACGACCTCCTTTCACATTAAAGGAATAACGCCCGGCTTTGTAGCCACGAATCTTGCTCTCCGGCAATTCTGCAAAAAGTTTTCTTACGTGGTCAAAAACACCCACATAGGTCGCTGGGTTGGAACGAGGAGTTCGCCCAATGGGTGATTGGTCAATATTAATAATCTTATCGATATGCTCCAATCCCTCGATACAATCATGAGCACCGACCACAGTCCGTCGACGATCCAAAGACCGTGCCACAGCACTGTATAGAATGTCATTCATAAGAGTCGACTTTCCAGAACCTGACACACCCGTAATGCAGATAATTTTTCCGAGCGGAAAACTCACATCAATTCCTTTAAGGTTGTGTTCTCGTGCTCCTCGTACCAACAGGTATTTCCCGTTGCCCTCCCGACGCACAGACGGAACGAGTATGGAACGTCGGCCAGAAAGATATGCGCCAGTAACCGATTTCGGGTTAGCGATAATGTCCGCGGCCTTACCCTCAGCAACCACCTCCCCGCCATCGCTACCCGCCCCAGGACCCAAATCAACTACCCAGTCGGCAGCCCGTATCGTGTCTTCGTCATGCTCCACCACTAGCAGCGTGTTACCCAAATCACGCATCGCCTTCAAGGTATCGATCAGCCTACTATTATCACGTTGATGCAACCCTATAGAGGGCTCATCGAGCACATAAAGCACACCGGTTAGCTGCGAACCGATCTGGGTAGCTAGTCGGATACGTTGTGCCTCACCCCCGGAAAGAGAGGCTGCCGAACGATCCAACGTTAGGTAATCCAACCCAACATTCACCATAAACTCCAACCGAGAGGTGATTTCCTTCAATACCTGACGGCCGATAACGCGCTGTCGAGAGTTTAGGGAATTTTTCGGCAGCGCCTGCGCCCAGTCTAGCAGCCTGGTTACCGACAAATGTGTGAGAGCAACAATATTGTACTCACCGATTCTCACGGCTAGCGCCTCAGCTCGCAGCCGCCCACCATCACAGGTTTCACATTCTCGCTGAGTCATATAGCGTTCGATTGTTCGGCGGATGTGCTCTGAGCTCGTTTCAAGATAGCGCCTCTGTAGGTTAGATATTACGCCCTCAAACACATTCTTCCACAACACCTTCTTCCCTTGACGAGTAACATATTCTGTATGAATTTGTTCGCCGTCGCTCCCATATAGAAGAATGTCCATCTGCTCCTGTGAAAATTCCGACACCGGTTTATCCATCGGAATACCATAATGGATACATGCACCTTGTAGGGACTGCCAATAATAACCATGCCTCTTTCCAGGCGACAAAGCACGCCATTCCATAACTGTTACCGCAGATTCTTTCAGCGTACGGCTGCGGTCTGGAATTATCAGACCCGGATCAATTTCAAGTTTATAGCCCATACCCTGACATTCGGCACAGGCCCCATGAGGCGAGTTGAACGAGAAAGAGCGTGGTTCAAAATCCGGCAAACTGATTCCACAGTGCGCGCATGCATTTTGCTCGGAAAAAATAATGCTCCCACCGTCATCAGCGTCCATATCAACAGATTTAACCCGTTGAACCATCAACATGCCATCGCCAACGCGTAAAGCTGTCTCCACTGAATCAGTCAAGCGCGAGACGAATTCATTCTCGTCTTTTCCGCTTTGTTGCTTCCCTTCCGGTAATACCAGACGGTCTACCACCGCCTCAATCGTGTGCATTTTGTAGCGATCCAATTCGGGTACCGCTGACTGTCCACTAGTTTCTCCAATTAGGTCATTAACATCGTAAATTCTTCCATCCACTCGAACACGCAAGAAACCTGCTTTCCGAACTTGCTCAAGAACCGCACGATGATGGCCTTTACGATCCCTGACTAGCGGTGCCAACAACAGAATACGACTACCGCCGGGTAGTGTTCGCACAGCCTGAACAATTTCTTCCGCCGATTGCTGGCTTACAGTGCGCCCACATTGCGGACAATACGGAGTACCCACACGCGCAAAAAGTAAACGTAGATAATCGTAAACCTCCGTAACCGTACCCACTGTAGATCGAGGATTCTTACTCACACCCTTCTGGTCTATTGAGACTGCTGGACTAAGCCCCTCAATATGATCCACATCAGGCTTTTCCAGCTGCCCAATAAACTGACGCGCGTAAGCGGAAAGAGACTCCACATAACGACGCTGGCCCTCAGCGAAAATAGTGTCAAATGCTAATGAGGATTTGCCAGATCCAGATAGGCCTGTAATTACCACAAATTTGTCGCGCGGTATCTCAAGACTGATATTTTTTAGGTTGTGTTCGCGTGCTCCTACTACACTAATCTTGTCAAGGGCCATTGCACCACCACGAGGACACATCAATCAACAGGTTCAATAGGTGATTATACCAATTGATGTTCCAGACGAAACGCTGCGACAGTAAGACCCAAACATCATCTTTGCATCACCGTAACCACCCATTTATGCTATAATGCGCCACCGCTTGAATTCAAATATCAAAGTCGAGTGGCTTCGAAGTATATTGCCCAGCAAACTAAAGGTAAAGCGTGCACGAAAATATTAAGCAGTTTGTAGAAGCACCCTCAAACAAGAATATCCCAGACATTCACCCAGGTGACTCCGTCACCGTGTATGTACACATCCGCGAGGGCGGTAAGGACCGTGTGCAGGAATTCAAAGGCACAGTGATTAAAACTCGTGGCGGTGGCAACAATGCAAGTTTTACAGTGCGACGAATAGCGTCTCATGGCGTAGGTGTGGAGCGAACTTTCCTTATGCGGTCACCACGGATCGAGAGAGTCGAGGTGACGCGACGAGCTAAAGTACGTCGCTCCAAGCTGTACTACATGCGTGGACTCACTGGTAAGAAAGCTCGCCTAAAAGAAAAGCGTACATATTAATTCCTGTAACTCTAGGGCGTGAAACCAAGCGGTTTCACGCCCGTTGCATTGTCTCAGAGAGGGCCAAAAATGACCCGTCCCCTCATCGGCATTAGTGTCTCCAGACGAAAATACAGCAGCGTAGAGAGAGACGTTTACTGCGTGTTGAATCCGTACGAAACACAGTGTTTTGCCAGGGCGCAATCCCCATGATGATACCATTGGGTATGCTGACAGAGAGACTCCGCAATCTGTACAACCTCATGGATGGCCTGATCCTCTCCGGAGGTGGTGACGTTCATCCTAAGAATTATAGAGACAACCTTAAGGGACTCTGCAAACAGATTGGTCGCGACCTTGCACCAGAAATGAGGAAGGTGGAAGTGTCATCCGATGGAATAATTGAAGCGGCTGAAATATCTAATCATCCATATGCACTGGGAATCCAATGGCACCCAGAATGGATTCAAGACACATCTGACCAGAAACGTTTGTTCTCTCGGCTGGTAAACACGTGTAGAAATGGAATTATCTAGTCGCATGTTATACACCAAGAAGGTATAAGTCCGTGACCAACAATAAGCAAGCTGGTCACCACCACTGACAATACGATGCTAGGAATGTTCGATTCTGGACTTGGTGGTCTATCAGTGCTCCGCGAAATACGGAAGCGCGAGCCACATGAGAAATTACTGTATCTGGCAGACCATGCCCACTGTCCTTATGGAACTCGCACTCTAGTTGAAATCCGATCATTCGCCATGCAAATCACAAGATGGCTATGCTCAGAGGGCGCAAAGCTTATTGCCGTCGCCTGCAACACAGCATCTGCAGCTGCACTCCACAGCCTTAGGGAAACATTCCCTAGTACGCCTTTCATAGGAATGGAACCGGCTGTTAAGCCCGCCGTGGTAAATACAACCACAGGCACTGTTGGGGTGCTCGCCACCGAAGCCACTATCAAGGGAAAATTATTTGGTGAGCTACTCGATCGATTCGCTGAGGATGCTACTGTGCTTACTCAGGCATGCCCAGGATTAGTCGAACTGGTTGAAAAAGAGGATTACGACTCTAGCCAAGCACGCTCGCTTTTAAGACGTTATGCACAACCGCTTCTAGACCTCGGCGCTGACACACTAGTACTCGGATGCACACATTACTCTTTCCTCAAGACGGAACTTCAGGAGATGGTAGGACCCAACATCAATATAATAGATCCAGCACCAGCAGTTGCAGACCAAGTCTCACGCGTTCTCACAGAGAAAAATTTACGCAGCAAGAGTGAATTAGAGCAAAGCGACAATCTCATCGTGGTGTGCACCACCGACCTTAGTCACGCCACTCATCTTTCTAGGCAAGCACAATCATTGTTGGGTGAACCAGTCCACCTACGAGCAGTAGAACTGGACTAGATTCATATACACATTGCGACCACAAATAATCGTATATATTACTGCAACAGATATTCGCCGTATTGTTGGCATCCTAACCCGATACCCCAGCTCAGAAAATCAGCCCTAATGAATCTCCAATTGCTAGCGCCCGTGCAGTGCAGAAAAAAGAATAGTGAGGAAACCACAATACTTCTAACAACCCCAGCAGACAAAAGTGGGACCCCATTTATTGCCCAAATCACTACTACACTGGCTTTCACTGTAACCCTCTTCTTGTCTCAGGTTATGTATAGCTGCACCCCGCCCCCTAAAAAGGCTGCGACTGATGCGACACTGCCCAAGGAGGTTGAGGTAACACTCAACACCCCAATCAGGGAATATTTCAACCACACTAAACCTGTCACAGCTGTGCCGATGAAAGTCGCAAAATCTACGGAGCAATCCCCAACATCGATAGCACCTACAGAATTTTTCACCCCTCAAATTAAAGATACTCCAACTGCCCAGCGGGCTCCAGTGAATCGAACCACGGTGACAGCACCGATTGCGGCAACACAGATTGTTACGCCGATGATCACTCACACTACAGGTACCCGACATCCTGTAGACACCGTGGCTGTTTACTGGAAACTTGTGAATAATCAGGACTACAAGCCAGCATGGAGCATGCTCTCAGAAGGATTCCGAGAGCGAAAACATAATAATAACTACGCAGATTACCAGAGCACCTATCAGGAAATGGGCCTTTGTGGGGTAGAGGCAATCGATATCCAGACCATAGAAGAGCACAATCTGTCTGCCATGGTGAGTGCACACATATCATATCTAACGGGTGGTTCGTGTGACAACCAACGCGAGTTCTTATTTAATTTCAGGCTCGCCCGTGAAACTCCAGTATCCGCATGGGAGATTGATATCGTTACCCCCGAAGATAACCGAGACATCTTATTGAATGCTACAGCTAAATGCGAAGACAACATGGCAGCGGTTATACCTTCATCTCTCAATGTGCGGGCCGGCCCTGGAGCAGGCAGAGACAACGAGGCTCTGTACCCTATAAAGTCCTATTTACAGAAAAATGAGTGTGTCATCGCGATCTCAACCAACTCGGATTCTTCTTGGGTACAACTTTCGGGTACCCCGCGCAAAGGTGCGGAAGATGGATGGGTGGCGGTAGCATTTCTGCAGTTTGGCCACGCCCATCCTGAGCTTGCTCTTTTGCCAAAAGTCACAGAACAAACACCACTGCCGACCGACCCGCCTCCGAAAGATGAATGGCTGCAGCCCATAGGTATCGAGCATTTGGGAAGCGCGGAGTACGTCTGTTACGACATTCAGGGCACCTCAGGCCAAGAGCTGGCACTACAGATGGACGCCCTAGGACCTTACGACAGTGATGGTAACAAAACTTGGGCTGTCGCTAGCTTGCAGTTTGTTATCAGCGGCGGAACATGTTACTCGGATGGGTCTGTTGATTTATCAGATGTGACAGTCCTATTGAATTCCACCATCACTATGCCGTGCTGGTATCCGCCCCCCGGAAGCAGCCCTGCGGAAATCTCAAAATTTGACAATCTAATGCAACTGATAGCAATCCACGAACTCAGACATGTCGAAATTGCCTGGGAATGGGCCGGCATTCTTGAGGAGCAATTGAGGAACGCTAATACGTGCGCACAAGAGAAACTAAACGAAATCTACAGCCAAGTGTGGGCAGATGCCGAAGCGGCGCAAGATGCGTACCACGCATCACCAGAGGGAAAGATAGTTCCCTTTCCATAAGTCATTAACTTCCCGCTGACGTAGTCATTTTCTATGCTGAATCACATATCCCAAACAATTCTATTTGGATAAATTTGGGATAAGAACATTTGCGTCCGGTAATCATTTCAAGATGTAATAGGTGCCCTTATTTGCGCCGATTTTTAGCAGGACGCCTTTGCCTACCAAATCTACTAAGTCCAACCGCAGTGTCTCTGGACTAACGTCGGGGCACAGCTGACGATACTCACGATTAGCGATGCTGCCTTTCTCACGGATATAGCTCAAGGCGCGCATCTGGCGTTCATTCATATTACTTTCCCATTTGGGCACAACCTTGCGGTCACGAATATTGCGCAACGTAACAGTAAAAACATGTGGCCGCGCCTTGAAATCCGGAGGCGGGTGACCCTCCTGCACCATCGATTCAATCATTCCATCCACTCCCAGCCCCAGTTCCTCAATATATCCCCACTGAAACACCCCTGACACCAAACGCGGGTTCCGCGAAAAATGTTCCTCTACAATGTTGTCCACGGTTATAAAACCAGGTAGCCCACCTGGACTAATGATTTCCATGCGATCTGAAAACATACGTACCTCGATACGACGGCCTTGCAAACGATAATCGCGATGACAAACAGCATTGACTAGGGCCTCCCTTACAGCGAAGGACGGGTATTCCAATGTTTCTTCCCGCTCCAGTCCCTCTACCACGGCCCCGACCGACATTTCTTCGTGAACAACCTGCCATGTCTGTTCGATAATGCGCGCCAAAGGACCGTTGATTTCCTCACGACGGCCATACCCTGCATGGCCATCAGAGCCACGCAGATCAGTGCCAACAAATTTGACAAAAACCAGTCCACTTTGTGGAAGCAACACCTGTGGCGCTACACCGAACAACAGCAGCCCCGCCACTGTGGGCAACCCTTCCACAGTCAGCGCCCCAATCTCGATAAGAATCTCATCTACCGTTCCGGAAATCGGCCTGCGTTTCCGCGTCTCACGCTTTTTCAGGTATTCCGCCACGACTTCTTCGTCAAAGTCAGCACGAGTTGCTCCTACTACAGCCTCGCTCTCAAAATCACCCGCGGATTTCGTCGCCGCTAGCATCCGCACCTGTTCTCCAGTGAGGGGCCGATTCTCCGCGCCAGCGCGGACCAACACACGACCATCATCCAGGGCATGCAACTCTGGGCTGCGCTCCACCCGAACCACGAATATCGCTCCTGCATCAACTACGAATTGCTCCCATCCGACAGGTATCACTGGGCGACAACGCTGCTCGGCTGCACGTAGAGCACCTTCTAATTCCTCCTCATAAATTGGGTCGTGATTCCCCCCGCCGTCCTCATCAAGTCCAATCACAATAGCACCACCATCGCCATTGGCAAACGATACCATCGTCTCCGCGAGCAAGTCAGGATCAGCTTCAGGCAGATATGTAGTTAACGGATCAGAAAGCACCAGATCGTTCAATAGTTCACTTGGTTGTTGATTCAATTGTTATTTCAACAGTCTCGGGTGGGGGCAGATCAGCCGCCGGGAGGCGCGCCACGGACGCTACAATGTCACCCTTCTTTAAGTTCATAAGACGTGTCCCCTGAGTAGCACGTCCCAGAAGCCGAATATCCGAAACGGTAGTACGCAAAGCCTGTCCATTAGCAGAGATAATGGTTATCTGGTCATCGGGATGCACACTTCGCACAGCCACAATAGGGCCTGTGACCTTGGCGACCGCCTTACGAGAGAAGGTGGCCACACCCATGGTAGCTCTACCTTTAGGATTGTAGGCCCCCATAGCTGTACGCTTACCGTATCCGTTAGCGGTTACCACAAGGAGTTCGCCGTCTTCAGTGACCGTCACCATTCCGCTGATACGGTCACCCCTGCGCAAGTTGATGGCCTTCACTCCGGCCGCCGGACGGCCCATGCTCCGCACCAGACTACTGTTAAAACGCAGGGCCTGCCCTTGCTCGGTGATTATGATGATATGTTGTTTATCCACCGTCAAGTGCACCCATCCAAGCTCGTCATCGGACCCCAATCCAATAGCTATAAGCCCGGAGGGTCGCACCGACTTAAATTCACTAAGGGACACGCGCTTAATCTTCCCGTTGCGGGTGACCATTGTGCAAAATTCCGCATCATCGAAGTTGGGCACAGGAACAGCAGCAGTGATCCTCTCCTTAGATTCTAATGGGAGAATATTATGTAGTGACACCCCCTTGTCAGTTCGACGAGCAGCCGGTATTCGGTAGGCTTTCTGGGAATACACCTTCCCTTTGTCGGAGAAAAACAAAATAGGCTTTAACGACCGTGTCGAAAAAAGGTGTTCGATTTCGTCTTCGTCCCGCATACCCTGGCCGATGACCCCTTTGCCCCCTCGGCGCTGCGCCCGGAACTCGCGGGGAGGCATCCGCTTTATAAACCCACGCGAGGTAATAGTAACCAGTATGGATTCATCAGGAACCATATCTTCAATACTGAGTTCATCACTCGCACCATATGCAATCCGGGTTTTTCGTTCATCCCCATATTTTTCTGTCATCGCCTGGAGGTCATCCTTAATTAGTCCAAGTATTTTCTTTGGATGAGCTAACAGGTCTTCCAACGCTCCGATGCGTGCCAAAATACTCTCATGCTCCTCCTCAATCTGCATGCGCTCGAGAGCCGCTAGGCGGCGCAACTGGAGATCCAATATGGCTCGTGCTTGCACATCGGTCAAATCAAACTGCTTCATCAGAGCACCCCGAGCTACATCGGCGTTCTTCGCATTTCTAATGGTTTTAATAACAGCATCTATGTTAGCAATTGCAATCAGCAATCCCTCCAACACGTGGGCTCGCTCACGTGCTTTTTTTAGCTGAAATTCGGATCTCCTTGTGATAATTTCTTGTCGATGGATAATAAACAACTTCAGTGCCCGCCGCAAAGATAATAGCCGCGGTTCGCCGCCCACCAGCGCAAGCAACTGCACGCCAAAAGTACTCTGAAGACTAGTGTACTTATAGAGCTGGTTGAGCACCGACTGCGGGTGCGCTGCGCGCTTCAAATCAATTACTATCCGCATGCCACGTCGATCTGATTCATCTCGCATATCTGAAATCATCTTGAGACGCCCGCTTCGCGCGAGTTGGGCAATGCGCTCAATTAGGACTGTTTTATTTAGTTGGTAAGGAATTTCCGTAATCACAATTTGGTGACGCGTAGGGGATAACTCCTCAACCTGTGCCAAGCCGCGTATTACCACCCTGCCCTTACCCGTGCTGTAAGACGCCTTAATGCCCTCACTGCCCACAATAACACCACCTGTAGGAAAATCTGGTCCTTTCACAAAAACCATCAGCTCAGCAACCGATGCCTCTCCAGCGTCCTCACTGAAATCGTACTCACTGTACTCAGCAGCCAACCCAGGGCTCTCAAGTCCATTTTCACCATTTAGAATTATGCCCGTTATTGCCGTTGCCTCTGCATCTTGAAGTCCAAACTCCTTGGTCAGTTTGGCCGCTGATTTGTGCCCGTGTGTCTCAATAACCCCCAGAATATCATCTCGATCTATCAGGTATCGAATAGCCGCCGTGATTTCGTCCAAATTGTGCGGGGGAATGTTTGTCGACATGCCCACCGCGATACCTGTTGCGCCATTCAGCAACAAGTTAGGTAGACGAGCTGGCAGTACATCCGGCTCCTGCAGAGAGTCGTCAAAATTGGTGCTCCAATCAACAGTATCCTGGTCTATATCAAGCAGCATCTCCTCGGCCGTGGAAGCCATCTTTGCTTCGGTGTAGCGCATAGCCGCCGGCGCATCACCATCCACCGAACCAAAGTTGCCCTGACCACTGACCAGCAAATAGCGCATGGAAAACTCCTGTGCCATACGCGCCATAGCATCATACACAGCCTGATCCCCATGCGGATGATACTTGCCCAGAACCTCACCAACTATACGGGCAGATTTCTTAAACGAACTATTGGACCGCAAACCCATGTCGTGCATTGCGTAAAGGATACGACGGTGAACTGGCTTAAGGCCATCACGCACATCTGGTAGCGCACGCGCTACAATTACGCTCATGGCGTAGTCTAGATACGCATCGCGCATCTCACCGTCTATATCAGTGCGTTTTACTAGACCAATCTCCATAATTATCTCCAGCGGCCACCTAATGAGCCTATTTCCAGGATACCCCAAGAAGAGTATTGATTAAATAAATACGACGTAGCTAACACAACTTTACTACCTGAATTTGGAGCACAGCAGCGCACTCTCTCTTCACTTAATTTTACTTCAGCTCCCAACACTACGCCATTCAGTTAGGCTGTGTATTCATCCCCAGAGACTACACTACACAATATATTCTATCGCGCAATTGCACCGTATAATATGGCATCGTGATACAACCTGAAATAGCCAAGTTAGTTTCCGAGATTCACGCAAGCCCACAGCGCTTTGTGCTAGAGTTTGCCGGCGCTGGCAGCCTGGCTCTCTTCTGGCTGCACAGTCAGGCCGGGTCATCCCGTACTGTTCTGGAGGCGGTCGACCGCTACGCCGCCCTATCCACTATCGACTTACTAGGCGCAGAACCAAAGCGCTTCGTAACCAAGAAGACAGCAAGGCTCATGGCCGTTCATGCTTACCAACGCGCGCTTCGACTGAGTTCGGGAACCGCTCCTGTGATAGGTGTTGGCTGTAGCGCCACCATTGCTACTGATCGCAGAAAACGCGGAAAACATACTTGTCGCGTGTGCGTGATAGAGCGCAACCTGTGCACACAATATGCGCTCACCCTTGAAAAGGGCACCCGCGAGCGTTTTCAGGAGGAGAATATCGTCAGCAAAGTCATAATGGCGGGAATAGCGAAGGCATGTGGCTTGGAGCCTGGTATAGACTTGAACCTGCAAAAGACAGAACCCTTGAAAATAGATTCAAGCCCTTACAAGGATCCTCTGGACAGCCTGCTGGCAGAGGAGATAAGGACAATCAACATAGTCTCCAATGGGCACATGCAGTATGATCAAATCATAGACAATGTTGCTGTACTATCTGGAGCTTTCAACCCAATGCACGCCGGACACACGCAGTTGGCCCGAGCCGCAGCTACCCACTTGCGACGAGAAGTGGTCTTCGAGCTTCCAGTGATAAATGCCGATAAGGGTGCTCTTAGTCACTCGGAAATTTGTCAACGATTGGCCCAGTTCCAGAACAATTGGCGTCTACTGCTTACTCGACAGCCTTTGTTTGCCAATAAAGCGGTCTATTTTAGGAATTCTGTTTTCATTGTCGGTTATGACACCGCACTACGCTTACTTCAATCGCGATATTACCATGATAACAAGGCCGAACTTCGCGCTGCTCTGACAACTATCCGGAACGCCGGATGCCGCTTCCTGGTAGCTGGACGTATCTGGAAGGAGAAATTCTGCCAATTGACTGACCTGTCCATCCCATCCGGTTTCTCCGATATGTTCGAAGCATTACCGGAAGACAACTTCCGGGTCGACACTTCGTCAACCGAGGCACGAAAACTCAGAGACACAACCGACACCAAAACCAGCCATCTAGGATAATCTCAAGCTTCTAGTATGAACAAGGCCACGCGTCTAGTACAACGCAATATGCCGCCAACGATCGTGCTGCTTTTTGGCCTACTGTCAGTATTGCCGTTGCTGCATACACGCAGCATCTGTTCTGACGACGGGCTCTTCCACATCCACAAAGCTGTTGGTCTAGAAGCCGTCATAGAGCTGGGACACTGGTTCCCACGCTGGTCACCTCACATGGCACATGGTTTCGGATACCCACTCTACAATTTTTACGCACCCCTAGGGTCATACGTACTTGCTGGGTTACACGCGTTAGGGTTCATTTATCCCGTAGCACTCCATGTCATCTTTGGTCTGTGCATACTGTTATCCGGAATGGCAGTATTTGCACTAGTCCGCAACTGGTGGGGCCCGTGGGCGGGCATGGCGGCTGCAGTGGTGTACGAAACGTCACCATACCTTGCCTTCAATGTCCTATTTCGCGGCGCGCTCTCGGAGACCATTGCGCTTTTCTGGCTGCCTATGACTCTGTGGGCTATAGACCGTGCCTTGCGGCAAGAATCGCCTCGTTGGGGAACAATCGGAGCGCTTTGCTTTGGAGCTCTTATTTACACTCACAACACTTCAGCTCTTCTCGCTGCGCCGCTCATAGTGGCTTATGCAATATTTCTCGCATCCAAGCTAAGGAGGCCAAAGTCACCTATATACGCTTTCGCCACCATCATTGGTGGTCTCGCACTAAGCGCACATTTCTGGTTGCCTGCAATGATAGAGCGCGACCTTGTACACACCGAAAACCTGCTTGTTCCCCCTGTTTTTACATATTACACCAACTTCTTGAGCGGTGACGAATTGCTTGCAACACCAACACCAGCCCAACCGCTACTACTAAACCCATCACCACCAAAGGCTCTAGGGACAGTAGCAGCCACGCTAGCGCTGGTGGGTGCAGCTAGCGTGATGTTGCCACACGCTCGATCAAAAACAAATAAGGTCATGCTTGGCGCGACACAGCAGCTGTTTTTCTCCGTGTCACTATTCATTTACGGTTCACTCACCTTATCACCAACAATGCCTCTGTGGGAGGCGATACCTCTACTACACTTTGTTCAATTCCCGTGGCGCATGCTAGGAGTAGCTACACTATGCGCCGCTATATTAGCCGGGGCTGCAACAACCTGGTCGGCAATTCTCAGTCGCCCGTGGCTCGGGGCTGCAATTGTCGCTATAGTGGCTGCGCTCGGTCATTTATCGTGGTGGTATCCAAGATACTGCGGTGAGTTTACTGAATCTACTGTAGGGACAATGCTTGAATACGAGTACCAAACGTTCACCGTAGGCACCTCCGCAAAAGGAGAATTCCTTCCAAAGACAGTTCATTTTCTGCCAAATGACAATACAGTAGCAGAGGCACTTATGGCCGGCGAATCTCCTGCTCGACTGCGTGGATTACCTGCCAACATAACGCCCAACATCCTTGACTATAATCCTTTAGATTTCCGAGCGATCATTCACACCCCAGATAACTTCAAAGCCACCTATCAAATGTTCTACTTTCCAGGCTGGCGCCTCACTGTGAATGGAAGACCAAGTCCGATAACGGTGGCCACGGGCAGTGGCCTAATACAGTTTGATGTCCCTGCTGGAGAACATGAGGTGCGCGTGTTTTTCGGTCTTACTCCGTTGCGAGCAATTGCCTCTAGCATAACAGCAATCACATTGCTCGCTCTTATCCTTACTCTGATCCGTGCATCTGCCCCTAAGAAAAATGTCATGACCCGCCACTTGTCTGGTCCTGTTTTGTTATTAGCTCTGCCGCTCGCACTGATATCCGCAAAACTCCTGTTCATAGACCGCAGCAACAATCCTTTTAACCAAAATACGCTCGAGGCGAGTTCACTTGGTACACCGCTTGAGGTTTCCCTAGACAACGGCCTAGACACACTCGCATATAAGATAGTGCCAACCGAAGTCGCCAGTGGAAGCTCATTTGAAGTAGAGCTTTACTTAACTCCCCGCAAATCTATTAAGCATGATTACCGTCCATTCTTCCAGCTCCAAGACACTGCCAATCTAATTTGGAACCTAAACCCACACGAAACGGTGCCCCCTCGCTGGCACAGGGAACCGCCGGAAACGCAGTACTGGTCAGTCGGACACTATGGCCAGTTTGCACGCAAGTACCAGGTCCTTAGCGGAACACCACCCGGGGCATACCACCTGTATGCAACCCTATTTGATGCCCACACACTAGAGACATCCAAGATAATCTCATCGGACGGTGCGCCACTATCAGACCGCGTTGATTTAGGTCAAGTTACTGTAGTACGTCCAACCATTCCACCGCCTGTCACCACACTCGAGATGCAGGTGGAAACAGAAACACGTTTAACCTCGGAAATCACGCTGCTTGGCGGAAGCACCGACCGTCAGCAGGCCAACCCCGGCGACTTATTGACCATCACTCTCTTCTTTCGAGCCGATACCGTGCCTAAAACCGATGAGTACATAACACTAGCATTACAGGAAACGGATTTTGCCGCCAGACTACAACTAACACCCGGATTCGCGACCAGTAATTGGCTTAAGGGAGACGTGTGGCGAGGCCAACACACACTACGCCTTCCAGCTAACCTGCCGAGCGGAGAGTACACCTGGACGGTGCGAGCAGATTCAACAAAACATGATATCTCATACTTAAAAAAGATTAGCATCACTGAACACGAGCGTATTTATGAGAAGCCAATTATCACCAATCAAACACAAGGAAAGTTCGGACAGTCGATTGTTCTAGTTGGATACAGCGGCACTCTTGCACAGATGGAAACAGGCGACATCTTCGAAATCATCCTAGTTTGGAAAGCATCATCGACGCCAGATGAGGACATGAGTGCCTTCCTCCACCTGGAAACCTCGGACGGAAAGCTCGTGGCACAACACGATGGCGTGCCAGCTAGATGGTCACGACCAACATCCGGGTGGATAGCTGGAGAGTACATCGTAGATCCACACGAAATCACTATTCCTTCCGACACAGAACCGGGTACTTACAAGCTGTACGCCGGAATGGCCAACCGCACCAGTGGCCACCGCCTATCGGTAATCACTGATTCTGAGATTAACGATCGCCTATTGCTTGGTCAGTTTCTGGTCACGCCCTAATACTTCACGGTGGTGTGACTGTACCCTCACTGTGATGAACAAAGGCTTTGCCGAGAGTTATAACTTGATCTGCAACCGGCAAGAAGTCGCTGCGTGCAGAAATGCGCTGCATTTCAGGCCATTCATACCAACCAACATTGATTCGATACTCACCGGCACTTGCCGAGCGAGGAACCGGGATAGCTATGCTATACGCAACAACTTGACCGGGTGACCAGGTGTTGGTGGGTATACGACCTCCCATCGGCTCCTGATCCAACCCCGCCACTAGTGCCCCATCTACTGAGACGAGATGCACAAATGCAGTCCAGTCAGACTTAACTTGTTCTTCAGCTCGCCAGTATAGAACTAACCTGAGCGAATCTCCTGCTTTAACATCGCGCTCCCAACTGCTCTCCAGTAGACTAACGTTGTCATCAAAAACAGCCTGTGGCGCCGGATTCGCTACAACAGGCTGTATCCTCAAATCCTGAACACCCGCGCTAATGGCACGTGTCATTGAGTGAGCTGATTCGCAGGCCAACTCCTTGTCGAACGGCCCGGACATTGGTGTGCCACCAGCACAGCGCAAGTCACCCACGTACACACGCACACCGTGTAAATCTACCAGCTCAATCACATTTAGCCCGGACCGGACGGAAAAGGGCTCTGTCATGAATGGGAGCCAATCCCCGGACAGAAACTCCGCCACCTGCACACCGTTTACCTTCACCGCAATAGAATGAGGTTCCATTTCGGGTATCAAGGTCAAACTCAGCTGCACATCGCGTTCATTGTTGCTGTGTACAAACACTTCGCCGTTTCCGTGAAACCAGCGAGTGGGTACACCACCCCAGTCCTCTAAGTTATGCCAGTTTTCACCCAAGGCGTAGACCACATCCCTAATCTGTTTCTGTCCCTGGCTCACAGAATACAGGGCCATATCTTGTCGACTAACGACCGGAGGTCCCAGTAGCGCAGCCAGCACAGCACGAGGATCCCCATCAACCGCCTCGTCGACGTCATGGTATGCCACCCAGCTAACTTCAAATTCCCGCAACATTTGCAGGCGTTCTTGTTGGTCCATTGCTGGAATAATATCGGCGCCCACCACCCCCCTTGTCAGCGAGAGTTGATGCAAAAACCGCTGCGGGTGTGTGCGCTCTGTCATATTGCGCAATAAACGTCCGCCGATCATCGGCTGGCCATGCACAGTCTGGGCTAGGAGGGCTTCCGACGCCGTTTCTCGAGCATTAGCTGGGAGGGGTAACACTACACCGGGCTGCTCACGAGCTACACCAAAAACTTCGCTCCTCTCAATTCTAGCCACAGGAAAAGGCCAGGCCACAAGGTATTCAATGAAAATAAACCCACCTACCATAGCAACAAAAGCTAATCGCACAACCCGTGACCCGATGCGCGTTAGTAACGCAGCTGATCCATAAGCCACTAGAACCGCCAACGCAAACTGCGTGGTCTCGTGCAACCGTGCCGGCGCACGGCTCCACTCCATAAAAGGGATTTCTTGCATAAATGCGTATGGCAGCAAAATCGGACTACTAATATCATCAACCTGCATCTCCACTACACGCCCGCCAAACTTAAACAGAGGCCCTAATGACAAAACGGCCGCAACACCACCCAGCAACACCCACCGCCTAGCCACGCTCCAGCCACTCCAAATGGCACATATGGCCAGAGCCACAGGCATCACCCCCAAATAGGCAATGGTCTCGTTAAAAGTCACATTAACTCGATGCGAAAATTCTCGCACAGCAGGAAACATTCTCAACAATGGATTCTCAGGCGCTGGCACAAAAAAAGAGCCTAAATCAACCGAAAATCCCACCGATCCGGTCGCAGCCATCAAGCCAAGAGC
>JAKUPR010000001.1:39858-65660 GCA_022450585.1 Anaerolineales bacterium
CCGCGTACTTAACCAAGCACTTAGTCGCCGACGCTCTGTGTCCTTGAGATCCAGCAGTTCAAGGCCCATGCCCACTTGAGGTATTTCGCTCTCGCGCCGTGAAGTCGCCACGCGAGCCACCTGCGCGAACACAGGGACATAAAGCGGCACCAACAATGCAGACGCCACTAAAAGAGCTGTCCCGACAGCCACCAGTCTTTGCGTTGTCCAGTATCCAGGCCGGTTGTCCGACCAGTCAGAAAGCAGCAGCACCAATGACGTGGGCATCAGAAAATACACAACATGTACGGAGTGAACACTCGCCACTAGCGCCGCGCTAAGACCTGTTAAGAGTCCGCGGCTGAATGACGGCTTTGCAAGCACACGCCAAAGGCTAAGGCCAAATAACGGAAGCCAAAAAACGGCCACCTGAAACAGGTGTCCACCAAGCGCGTGCCCCATCTTATTCGGGAAAAACGCCCACACTAAACCACATAGAGCGCCCGCCAACCGATTACCCGTAAGAGAAAACCCAAGCCAATATGCTGTCCAGCCGGAAAATGCTAGCGCCCCCACCATAATCACATTAAAAGCAACTGCTGGAGAGCTAACAATGGCAATCGGTAGTGCCAAGGTTTGCGCACCCATTTGAGTGGCAAGGATTGGAAACGACAGGCCCTCTGGGTAAAAGAGAATCGGTATCTCTGTAGGAGTAATTGTGCTATCTAACAGCGCTTCGCGGAGCCACCAAATCAGCCACATCATCTCATACGAATCGCCCTCAGGAGCACCGATAAGAGCAAAAGAAAGCCTGAATATTGCGGGAAAGGTAGCAAACAACGCCAACAAAATAAAGACGCATAAAACCCCTAGACTAGAAGAGTTAATCCACCTCCCTGATACCTGCCTTAACCACAATAACCCCGTCATCATTGCATAGTGTCCCAACCAGTAGGTGTCCGTACCCACCGCAATGCCCCGAGCAAATCAAACCCGCCGGTTTCATTGCGAGTGTACATACCTGCAATTACATATTCAAAATCAGCCTCGCCAGGAAGTATAATCGCATGTGCATCACACACCACCTCCCCACGGCGCCAGCCAGTGGTAGGATGCCAACCGTCTACTGGAATCGAGTGGTCTGAAGACGCCACAAGCTCCTCAGGTGCAACAATATGCCCCACACTAGCCAAATGCACAAAGGTGCTGTAGTCGGCTTTCGGCGACTGCCAAGCCTGCCAACACAAAACTGCCTTGAAAACATCTTTCTCTTCAGAAAAAGAGGAACCCTTCAGGTGAATCCCAGAAGCGATCTCACCGTCAACCGCTCCACCAACCGTCATAGGCAGTGGGATTGGGCTCACCGCCACCCAACCGGCACCAGCGCTACTAAAATACGGTTCGCCTCCAATAATTTTACGCCACCAATCCGGACCAAAACCATAAATTGAATCGCTGTTTGTATATACCACGGTCTCTCGTCTAACAATCTCAGCCCAGTCTTCAGCATGATGCCCCACCCTCCATCCCGGATAAAGTCCCTCCACTTGGGTCACATAAGACAGCGCAAAATGCCGACGACCCCATGGCGACATAATTGTCGCACCCGATGGTGCCTCAAGGTCACTCAGTTGAGCCATCGTCTCAACCCCACTTAAATCACGGGTAATCTCAAGCACCGAGGAACGGTTTCCTAACCAGTAAGAACACGAAACCCCAAGCACACCAATCGTTGCTAGTATGCGAGTCCCCGAACTGATACCAGCTATACGCGCAATACCCACGGTTGCCACAACAAGGAGAGGACCCACCACCAACATTGCCACAGCCTCTATAAGAACTGCTCGTGGCAGAGCAATGGCAAACAAGATATACATTGTTGCAATACTCAAAAGAAACATTGACGACCGACGGAGATGTCCCCTAATAGCAAACGGCGCGCCAATAAAAAAATATAGCACTCCTTGCCAACCCATGTCTAGCCACAAAACATTCATTATCCGGAATACGCCGTCCATGAGTACCTGAGGATCTCCCGAAAGGGTCTGCACAGCACCGTATTCGCGCGCCCAGAAAAGGGACCAAAATCCTACCCAAGAGCTAGGATCACCATATATCCACTCCGCCCCACCCCTAGCACGTAAAATCATATCTGCGTACGGAAGGAAACCCGCCACAAAAGCCATTGCGGCAACCAAAACCCATCTCCAGAGTGCTCTGCCCCGCGGAGCCTCATTCCACACCCATAGAATCAGAACAGGTATAGTCGCAGCGAACAAACGATGGTGAGCCACACCTAACCCAGCCACAAAAGCCAAAACCCAACCATGCTTGTCAGACCAACCCAGATCCAGCTTCATCGCAAGTAGAATCGCAAACAGCACAATAAACATCCAAAGGCTGTAAACCTCCGGTATGGCACCGTGCACCCAGATAGAGTGTGTCAGTCCGATCATCACCGCAGCCAGAACACTTGTGGCTCCTGGCACATTCAGTCGCACGAGAATAAGCGCCATAAGGCTCGCACATCCCGATGCCCATACCAGGGAAAACAATGATGCCCCGGCGGCGGGCGGAATCTGCATCCAACGAAACACAGCAACAAAGGGCGACCCTAGGAACATGTACAGGGGAGTACCGGTCGGGTGAACCGTCCCCCACATTGCCAGCGCTACTTGGTACTCCCCTGAATCAATAGTATATTCGCTATCGCTCCCGCTAATCTGCCACATTAACGTCGAAAGATAACAAGCGCCGACAAGTATGGCCGCAAGGGTTGGTGCCCATGCACCCACAGTTCTACGCCTTAATTTTGAGAACACAATAAGATTTTACTGGACTAACGGTGCAACCGGAATTTCACACTCACTCTATCAGAGATTGGGTCGAGCCGGCGGGCAAACTCTGCCCGTGTACTATCACTTTTTTCGCTAACGTAGCTGGTATAACACAGAATTGACAAACGACTCTTTCTTCTCCTTATTGCTCCTAACACATACACTAATCAACGCGACGCTATCACAAAAGGATAATATATAGCCTCTCACGTTAAGTTCATAACTAACAATGTTTACATCACTTGTATCGACACACCTATCGCTTCAGTTAGCGGAAAGTCCGTAGTGGACTTCCTATGAAATCGGTACATCAACTCTACCGCTGGCCAGCAAAAAAAATAGTCCCAAAACCGCCACGTTGAGAAAAAGCATCAGAGCCAAAACAAAACGCTGCCCACCTGTCATTCCCAACATTCGTCTTTCGCTCAAATTCCCTGTCGTTGTTTCCGCTGGTATACCAAAGTCGTAGTCAGCTTCCTTAGCTAGAGCCTCTAAGTTTTGGTCTGCCATCAGGTCGGTTTCTGTCCGATCCCCGCTCATAGCATTGCTCTCCATTTAGCTATAATCACGATGTTTTCTCCTGAAAAATAAACGGTGCAAGTGATGTGCCACGCACTAGCCTAAGTGATGCCTTGTCCCGGGAACAGCCTGGGGTCATCTCATTCCTCTCGTCTATTCCGTAGTAACAGTAATAAGTTAGGGTAACAACAGAACAACCCCGCTAACGCAAATACTTTTCTTCTATAGCACCTAACTGTGCCAAACAACTGTCGTCCTCTCTGTTGGCTTGGTATTTCGTACCGAACCACGATTCGACAATCTCCTTAGCAACTACTTCCGCAGTACGTCGCATAGAAAGACAAAGCACATTAGCCTGATTCCAAAGTCGTGCCCCGCGCGCAGTCTCGGCATCATCGCACAGCGCAGCACGCACCCCCGGCACCTTGTTAGCCGCCATACACACTCCTGTACCAGTCCAACAAAGCAATATCCCCTCGTCTACATCACCCTCCGCAACCCGACTAGCAACCTGCTCCGCCACTGCAGGCCAATATTCTTGACGGTTTGCAATCGACCCAAAAACCTCAACACTGTGCCCGCGTCGCTTGACATCTTTAACTATTGTTTTAGTAAGATGGCTGCGCTCGTCTGAACCTATAGCTACCCTCATTACCGAACCCTCCTAAGTAATGCTCTTCCAAGTCATTGCGACCGCTTAATGCTATTATAGCCTCCTAATAGTCATGACGGCAAACGAAACACGTTGGGGTGTGGTCGGCCACGAATGGGCTGTCGCAACTCTGTCCCACCACATCCACACCCGGCGTCTACAGCACGCATATCTCTTAAGTGGTACGCCGTCAATCGGAAAACAAACCGTTGCCGTTGCCTTCGCACGCGCACTGTTCTGCACAAAAACAAACAGCCCCTGTCCCAGCCCCACTTATTGTCGAACTTGCAGTCTCGTCGCAAGGCACAAACACCCCGATGTTCACATGTTAAGCCCCGTGGAGACCGGTAGTTTTATAAACACAGGAAAGATAAGCATCGATGCGGTTCGTGAGCTAGTCCACCGATTGTCATTAAAGCCTATCGAGACAAATCGACGCGTCGCTATAATATCGAACTTCGAAGCGGCGGCACGCCCAGCCGCAGATGCTATGCTAAAAACACTCGAGGAGCCACCCGGCAACACCATCATTATTATCACCACTGACAACCTTGCCAGCTTACCGTCCACCATAGTGTCCCGCTGCACACAACTGCCTATGCGACCTCTGCTATGCTCCACAGTCGAGCGAGCGCTGTGCGAAAACTGGGGCGCCTCCAGGGAGCACTCGGCTACCTTGGCTCGAATATCAGGTGGACGCCTCGGTCTGGCTGTACGCTCACTTAGCGACGACACTATTCACGAAAATCGTTCTGCGCAACTTTCCGGTTTGCTAAATATTTTGCCTGCATCTCGCGTTGATCGCTTTGTTTTTGCAAAAAACCTAACAAAAGACCGTGAAGCGCTTTTCGCCACTCTTGATTTATGGGCGAGCTGGTTCAGGGACGTAATGCACGTTGCGGCCGACGCCAACACACCACTAATAAACATCGACAAACAAACAGAAATTGCCTTTGCAGCCAACCAGCTTACAGCAGGTGGGGCGGCACGCGCTGTCTCCGCAGTCCGCACAGCACAAACACAACTAAAAAGAAACGCAAACTCTCGCTTGGTGATCGAGGTTTTGATGCTTGAAATACCACACATCAAAGTCTCACATAACTCCTTATAAACCTACATCTAGAATCCGAAACAACGTATAGACGATTAAAAAACAAATCGAGCGGCTACACCAAAACAGAAAAAAACCTCGTTCCCTTAAAATGTCCGGATTTTTTAACATTTATACCCTTGTTGGGCTTGCCCGAACAATGTTTGAGTGCTACAATCTCGGGTGCGTAAGACCTCGTGGCACCATCTTGTTTATGGTGCTAGAGACGAGTTTCGCATCAAACTAGCCGTGTAACAAGAAAGACCTTCCGCGATGCGCGACTCATGTCGCATCAAAAGTTGAAAAGAAACCACTTGTCCGTTTTAGGAGCATTATTTTGTTTGTTTTGTTTGTCCTATATACAGCACCCACAACATCACCAACCCCACATATAGGGGAAAAAGGGCTGGTGGCGGGAATATGGATAACTGTATAAAATGAATCCCAGAAAAGTCTGGCAAGCGGCTCTCGGAGAGCTAGAACTGCAAGTTTCGCGCTCCACATTCAACACCTGGCTCAGTGGCGCCAGTCTTGTAGCGTGTGAAACAGACGAGTACATCATCGGCGTTAACAGCGATTTTGTCCGAGACTGGTTAGAGGCTCGCATGCGCACTACAATCGAAAGAACGGTCGCAGGAATTGTGGGAGAAAAAGTTGTGGTTTCCTTTGTGGTATGGCAACAACCCGACCCAGCCAACAACCCAAACAAACCAGAAAAAACCCTGATGTCTCTCTCTGAGGCACCAAGTGACACATCACGCTACCAGCAATTACCCAGTGGGTCCTTCGACGACTTTGTGGTTAGCCCAGGCTCCCGTATGGCTCATGCGGCAGCGTTATCGGTTGCGGATCACCCTTTGTTGGGGCACAACCCTTTGATAATTTATGGAGGAGTCGGTCTTGGTAAAACACACTTGCTGCAGGCCATAGCAAACAAATGTGTTGGCGCCGGTCGCACAGCAACCCTTGTTACCGCCGAAACATTCACCAACGAGCTGGTTTCCGCTATTCGTTCCCGCACAACCGAATCTTTTAGAGACAAGTACCGAACCACGGACACACTGCTAATCGACGACATCCAGTTTTTTGTAGGCAAGAAGGCCTCGCAAGAAGAATTTCTGCATACACTGATCGACCTCTACGGAGAAAACCGACAGGTTGTGCTAACCTGCGACCAGCCACCCGCCAAACTCACCTCACTTGGACAGCGCATATGCTCACGTCTCGTGTCCGGCCTAACCGTAAAGATCTCGCCGCCAGACGCTGAGGCCCGCGCATCGATACTGCGCGTCAAAGCCGATGCTTTCGAAGAAGACGTCCCCGACGATGTTGTTGTCTTTCTCGCAGAACGCAGCGACCCCCAGGTTCGCGCGCTAGAGGGCGCGCTTCACAGACTGATTGCCCAAGCTCGCGTCCTAGGAAGGCCGATAGACAAACACGCGGCGTCCGAAGCAATAGGCTTTAGAGAAGACCGCGGTATTTCCATGGCGCCGTCTGACCAAGTGATTTCTGCTGTAGCGTCCCACTTCAAGGTTTCCTCTCGCGAGCTTTGTGGAAAAAGCAGGGCGCGCCGTGTCACTGTGCCTCGTCACATAGCAATGCACCTGCTTCACGAGCAAGGACACTGCTCTCTTACAGAAATCGGCGCCCTCCTAGGAGGGAGAGACCACAGTACCGTTAGGCACGGGTGCAAAAGCGCTCGGAGTCTTTTGTCCCGCGACACCAAAGCTCGGGAACACACAGATTCGATACGCGACAGTCTTTCCCGGTTGTTCTAAAACAACACCCATTCGTAACAACTAACGACAGCTTTCCTTTTTGTTCTACCCGGCCCTTTCCCCAACCAGGAAGGCCTCCCCCTCGCCTGCGCTCATCTTTGCCCCACAGTTTTCCCCGTTTTCCACACACCTATTATTACTACTAAAAACTATAAATATTACTTCTTTAAAAATAACAACTTACTACAACAAACATTTGCTTGTAGAAAACGCCCTGGAGCAAACATAAAGATGACCGAAAACAAGAAACTTAAAGCCAAAAAGTGCCTATCACGAGACAGAAGGGAACGCGCTTTTTGTAAGAACAACAGTAAAACCGATCTTTCCGGAAGGAGCGCGAAGAGAAACGCATGTCTAAAAAGCCGCGTGCGACTTTTTAGAGCCAAACGTCTTTTGAGGAAACTACAGGCCAGTCGACAAACATGTTTCGGATTTCAGGAAGGTTGGCCCACCGCTCGTGTGTTAACCAAAACAACTTAAGGACAGAATCTCCGTCATTTTCAACGCGATGGTGGTAGTTTTTGGGGACGAAGCAAACATCGCCTGCTTCGATTCTGAGAGGGTCTCCCTCCAAGTAAAACAGACCGGAGCCACTAATCACATAAAACAACTCATCTATACCAGAATGGCTCTCTCCTTCACCGCCCATTTCATGTGGGGCGAGCCAAAAGAGACCGGCTGTGTTTTCTAAGGAGCCACAACTGTCCTCGGTGACCATAACCATGTCCTGCATTGTCTTGGCCGGGTTTTCAAAGATTGGCGCATCGGACGCCCTGAAAACAAACCGCTTCGCTTTGCTCATATGTCTCTATACCTCCTACCAAACAATACGACCAACAAGATTATACAGCGAAACAGGCGAGACACACGACAAAAGCATGCGCGATCGGTTTGCTATGCGCTGCCTAGGAGACAAAAGGAAACCCCGTGTGTCACAGGACGCTTCTCGCTGAAGAGCCGATTCTTCCGGGCCCCGAGCCGTTGTCCCACAAGTGTTGTGGTGGACCAAAACAACAACGCGGGGTTTTGTCCTGGCTATACACGAAAAGAGTCGTCCGGAACCATTGTAAAGTTGTCTCCAGCGGACAGGGCGGCAAAACCAAGCCCCTCTGCACCCACGAGGACCGTGTCGCACCCGAAACAGAAGGTTTGCCCTTCGGTTTTCAGAAAAAACCACAAAGAAAACCTCCGCAAGACCCGCCGGGAAGGCTGAGCCTATGCGCCTTTAGAGGCTTGGTTGCACAAACAGTGTTTCACGTGAAACACTGTTTGTGGCCCGTTTGGTGGCCAAAAAGAGAGTCTCTGTTCGCCTTTGTGTGTCTCCGTGGTAAAATCTCAGTCTCTGGGCGACGCCAGGCGGGAAGCACGACAGCCCGTCGGCGGTGCAGAGGCGTGGATTTACGACAAGGCGGTTGGGTTCGGGCCATTCTGTCTGGCCCGGGGCGACAACAACGAAGGGTGTCTAGCGAATTATGAGGCAGGAAATTACCGATAATCTTGATGTGCTTCTTGCTGTGTTGCCCGCGCGGGTTTCGGCGAGCGTTCAAGATGTTGGTCGGACGAGCCAGTTACTAGAAGTGATTCTTGACCTAGGGCGCGTGCCATCTGCGCGCTATATTGATTCAGAGGTCGTCCTTTCAGAGTCTGAGGTTGAGGACGACGATATCAGCTCGGTTGTCCAGCGAGTAGGCGTCTTCGATGACGACAACCGAGCTGGCATTCAGCGCACCTTGCACCGTATTTCTGCGATTCGGAACCGACAAGGTCATGTTGTTGGACTTACTTGCAGGGTGGGAAGGGCGGTATACGGGACAATCGAAATGGTTCAAGATGTAATTGACTCCGGCAAAAGCGTTCTCTTGCTTGGGCGCCCGGGTGTGGGCAAAACCACCATGTTGCGAGAAGCGGCGCGTGTGCTGGCTGAATCCCGTCGGGTGGTGGTGGTGGATACGTCTAACGAGATTGGTGGTGACGGTGACATTCCTCATCCTGCTGTGGGGCGGGCGAGGCGCATGCAGGTACAGAACCCCGTGTTACAACACGAGGTAATGATTGAGGCTGTTGAGAACCACAACCCAGAAACGATTGTGATTGATGAGATTGGGCGCGAGGCAGAGGCGTTGGCTGCGCGCACAATTGCAGAGCGCGGGGTACAGCTGATAGGCACCGCCCATGGCAACACTCTTGACAACCTGCTGTTGAACCCGACTCTTGCTGACCTTGTGGGGGGAATCGAATCTGTGACTCTATCCGACGAGGAGGCGCGGCGGAGAGGCACCCAAAAAACGGTTCTAGAGCGGCGATCTCCACCCACGTTTGACATGCTTGTCGAAATCCTCCAGCGAGACCAGCTAAGTATACACAAGGATGTTGCGGACTCTGTGGACGTGCTGTTACGAGGCGAACAAATTACACCGGAGTTGCGCTATCGCACAGAGGAAGGGGAAATAAGAGCAAAAAAGACAGTTCCGGTGTCGGCGACTAGGGTTGGGTCACGTGGTTCGCGGGGTCGGATGCCTTGGGTTGGTGGCGCCTCCGGGCACACAAATGCCGTAAAGTC
Organism: Anaerolineales bacterium; assembly: GCA_022450585.1. Classification (GTDB taxonomy): domain Bacteria; phylum Chloroflexota; class Anaerolineae; order Anaerolineales; family UBA11657; genus CAJWGI01. Next base: position 49,274 of record JAKUPR010000001.1, read on the forward strand.
GCTTGTGCCCACGAATAGCGGGCTTCAGCCAGCACACATTTTTCCTTATGGTGTCAACCGGCAGCGCTTAGAGAGGGCGGCTCGGCGATTGCGAGTACCTCTTGTCTTGGTTGATGAAATCGTTGGGGCTGAGGGTTTTGTGACACTAAAGTCTTATTATCGTCGCAGACAGAGGCCAGTGAGCGATGCAGAAGAGAAAGGTTTGCCAATATACGTGCTGCGCTCTAACACACAACATCAGATGGAAAAAATGCTAACAGATATTTTTGATATCTCTAGTTTGCCTGAAAATAGACAGGAGTTGTTGGAGCAAGGTGTCGCTGAAGCTAGTGCTGCTATAAGCGCGGTTCGCAAAGGCGCCCGTTTTCTTGACCTGAAACCGCAGGAGGCGCGCACCCGTCGACGACAACATCAAGTTGTCAGACAAGCTAAGCTTGTGTCGCATTCGTATGGAGAGGAGCCTAATAGGCGTGTGAGGGTGTTCCGGCCGTGATGTTTGTGACACTAGAGGGTACCGAAGGGAGCGGAAAAACCACTCAGTGCCAGATGCTGCGGCAACATCTGGTCGAGAAGGGGCACGATGTGTTGTTGACGCGTGAGCCAGGCGGCACGAAAATTGGACAGCAAGTCCGCGAGGTCCTTTTCGATCAAAGAAACCACGATATGACACCTGAGGCAGAATTCTTACTTTTTTCTGCGTCGCGCGCTCAGCTGGTACGCGATGTAATTAAACCCCATTTAACAAAAGGTGGTGTTGTGGTGTGCGACAGATACTTTGATTCTAGCTTAGCTTATCAGGGGTATGGACATGGTCTTGGGCATGATGTGTTGCGAGAGGTAACACGCATAGCGACAGGTGGCTTGCGCCCGAATCTTACGCTGCTGTTGGATTTGCCGCCGGAAGAAGGTTTGCGGAGACGGAGACGGCAGCGTGACCAATGGAATCGCCTAGACGCCCACCAATTGTCCTTTCATTCTCGAGTGAGGCAAGGGTTTTTGGAGCTGGCCCGAGATGAGCCTGATCGTTGGGAGGTGATAGACGCCAGTCAGAGCACTGAGCATATTTTTAGGTCTGTGCGGGAATTGGTTGAAGAGCTACAGAGTTCTCTGTATAAATGAGGTCTATATAACAGGCTGAGACCCGGTTGAGTCCGGCATGTCCGACTCTATGGATTCTGGGTCCTCCCCGGCTTCTAGGCGGCCAACCATTTCGTTGAATTCTGGACCCATGTCTTCGCCCATTTCGTTTCCCATGCGGCGCATGAACTTACCTATAGAGCGGGGGTCATTTTCGTCTACGTCGCCGAAGTTGGATGGGTCAGACAGCGATTCCATACGAGAATCCTCAGAGCGACTTACTCGCACGCGAGAAATTATTCGCTGGAGTTGGTTGCTCTCGCAAACTGAACATAAAGGAATCTTGTTGTCGTATTCGCTGTACGACATGCGAACGGAGACGTGGTTTTTGCATTGCTGGCAGCGGTACTCGTAAAGAGGCATAATTACAACTAGGGACCAAATGTCGCCGAATGTGTATTATAGCAAGCTGGGCTGGATGAGACAAGTATGGAATTAACGACACCGAAACTTAAGCACACACAACTATTAATTGTGTTTTCGGGCCCATCGGGCGCTGGAAAAGACAGTGTTTTGCGCCGGCTGCTTAGGAGCGAGGCAGAGCTTGTGTTTGTGGTTACCACCACCACGCGTCCGATGCGCGAGGAGGAGACTCAAGGTTTTGATTATATATTTGTTGCCAGAGATGAGTTTGCTCTAATGGTTGAAGCTGGCGAGTTTATAGAGCATGCGGTGGTATATGGTGAGCACAAGGGTGTTTCCAGAAAACAGATAGAGGTCGCGCTAGAGAGCGGCAAAGACGTGGTTCTTCGCTTGGACGTACAAGGCGCCGCTCGCATCAAGCAGATTTATCCGAGCGCTTTGTTGATTTTTCTTACACCAGGAAGCGAAGATGAACTGCGTTTTCGACTCGATGGCCGGGAAACAGAGACGTCTGGGAGAATAGAGACACTTGTTAATAGTGCGCGCAAAGAGAGGGAGCGCCGCACAGAGTTCGATTATGTGGTACTTAATCAAAGAGATAAACTGGATCAAACAGTGAAAGAAGTGCAGGAGATTGTGCGGGCGGAGCGTCTACGTGTGCGTGAGCGAGCCGTCCGAAAAGACGAAACCTAAGTTGTTGCCCTGAGTGTAATCCAGGTGTCTGTTGTTTGTTTTCATCGCTTGACGTTACCCTAAATAAGTGCTAAAGTCTGATGATTAACGGCACGGTTCGTTTACAGAGCTGGAGCGCGAATCGGTGTCTATGTGGGATTAGAAAAAGTAACGTAAGGAGAAAAATGTCATGACCGAAGAAGATAATGGTGGGTTTTTGCAGGAGGATAGTGGTGTGTCGGAAGAAGGGAACGCGTCTCCAGATCAGGGGCTGGGAGGAACAGGTCGAGAGACCGGAACAGTTAAGTGGTTCAACCCCTCAAAGGGGTACGGTTTTATCGAGCGAGCTGGCGGCGACGACGTGTTTGCGCATTTTAGCGAGATTCAGGCTGACGGCTATCGATCCCTGACAGAGGGACAAAAAGTGGAATTCACGGTTGCGCAGGGAGATAAAGGGCTGCAAGCGACCTCAATTGTAGCGCTTGACTGAGGACAAAGAAAACATAGCAAAATGAAAGTCTCCTGTTTGCACGAGAATCTTGCCCGAGGGTTAGGTTTGGTTGGGCGAGCAGTGGCGGCGCGCAGCACGCTGCCTGTGCTTGGCAATGTACTGTTGGCCACGGAGGACTCGCGGCTGCGGCTTTCTGCCACTAATTTGGAGCTTGGGATTTCGTGTTGGATTGGTGCGAAGGTTCACTCTGAGGGATCAACTACAGTTCCGGCGAAAACTTTCATCGACCTTGTGGGCACTCTTCCTAAGGATCAGGTGGACCTTGAGTTGACGGAGCGCACTCAAACACTTCAGGTGTCGTGTGCGCAATTTAAGAACGATATAAAGTGTATAGATTCGGAGGAGTTTCCGATACTTCCGTCGGCAGGTGACGGTCAATCCCTTGACCTGAATGTACGTGACTTAAGGTCGATGATAGGTCAGGTTGTTTTTGCGGCCGCGACAGATGACGCACGCCCCGTGCTTACTGGGGTCGAGGTGAAAATAGATGAGTCGGAGGTTTCCTTTGCGGCCGCGGATGGCTTCCGTTTGGCGCTGTGTAACTCTGCGTTGTCGTCGACCAACGATCAGGCGATTAGCGCAATAGTTCCGGCTAGGGGTTTAGCAGAGCTGTCTCGAATCATAGGGGACAGAGATGACCCAGTAACACTTACCCTTCCAGTTGGTCGGGGACAGGCTATTTTTAGGGCGAAGGATATTGAGTTGGTTTCTCAACTGGTCGAAGGTAATTTTCCGGATTACCAACAATTAATTCCAGAATCCTATTCTACACGTAGTGTGTTGGGTACAGACGAGTTTCTCAATGCCTGTCGCGCAGCGCAAGTGTTTGCACGTGAGGCTGCCTATGCAGCCAGGCTGAAAATTATTCCCGGGGACGAATCCGACCCTGGAAGTGTTGAGGTGAGCGCAAACGCCGCTGAGACTGGCTCCAATGAGTCTGTGGTAGACGCCACGGTAGAGGGTGACGCAGTCGAGATAGGATTTAATGTAAGGTATTTGACAGACGTTTTACAGGTGATTGATACGCCAAATGTGGCCTTGGAGACCAATGGAGATTCTAGCCCTGGCGTGATTCGTCCAGTTGGACGGGATGATTTTGTCAGCGTGATTATGCCTATGCATATAGGTCGCTGACTTTTAGTAGGCTAAGCTAGTAAATTTCAAAAACCCCACTTTCCTGTCAACGGCACAAACCGCACCTGCGTAAACTTTTCTCTGCTTAAGCGGTGGCCGTTTTTTACCCAACGCTGTAACTGCTGTTTGTTGCGTGATCCTACTGGAGCTACCAGTCTTCCTCCGTCGGCAAGTTGGGCGAACAAGGTTGATGGCACACGTGGCGCGGCTGCACTCATAAGAATTGCGTCGAACGGGGCGAATTCTTGGAGGCCAGCCCCACCATCTGCGGTGATGACCTTTACGTTTTCTATACCTAGGTCGCAAAGATAGCGGGTGGCTATCTGCGCAAGATCAGGAACACACTCGACAGCGAAAACATGTGTGGCAAGTTGGGCTAGGACTGCCGCCTGATAGCCGCATCCTGCGCCTACCTCTAATACTGTTGCTGATTCTGGGTGCGTGATTCGAAGCAACTCGGTTACTCGGGCCACTATGTATGGTTGTGAGATGGTCTGTCCGCTTCCGATAGGTAAAGGTGTATCATCGTATGCTTGGGATTGCAATTGTGGCGGCAGGAAAGTGTGTCGTGGCACAGATTGCATGGCGTGGAGGACACGAGGGTCGCGTATTCCGCGCTGTGCTAGTTGCACATCAGTCATTCGGCGGCGCAATGCCCCCCATTGTTTGTCATCGTTGTCACGTCGCATTAGTAAGAGTGCCTTTGTGAGTATAGCAGTGTGTCCAGTCTTTTCATAAGAGTAGTAGCCGGGCCTGTTAGCCCCCCCTAATAGTGATGCAAAGTAGTCTGGGCCACAAAGGGTCGGGCACAGAGAACAGCGGGTGCTAACGACAGGTGTCATTAGTTCTCAATATTACCTGAATTTAGAAATGTCTATTTGTAGTTGTTTTGGACCAAACGCGAAGGGTAGCAATTCTTCAATGGTTGTGAGAAAAACTCTCGTCTTGTCTGCATCAGACAGAATGATTTCAATGTCGCACCTAGAAACCTGTGACATTTCGTAAATGACCTGGCGACAACTGCCGCATGGTGCGGCAGTGTCGTGTCGTTTGTTGGGGATGTCTGGACGCGAACTGACTGCCAATGCAACAATGTGGCGTTCTCGGTGTGAGTTTGCTTTGCCGATTGCCATTCTCTCGGCGCAGATGGTTGATCCATAAGCGGCATTTTCCACATTGGAGGCCGAGAACACCTTTCCGGTTTGCGTGCGCACTGCAGCGCCTACGCTATATCCTGAGTAAGGATTATATGTGGTGTCGAGCGCGGCAATGGCCGCGGCAACTAAGTTAAACTGATCTTGGTTGAGATTTTGTGATGGAACTGGTTTCATCGAGAAAAATTTGTGATTTTGTGTACCAACGGCATTTTATGTAGGTGTTAGACACTGATAATGTGAGAGCGAGCGGCAATAGGTTTATATATCATATAATTGCAGTACAGTATACTCGAGCTGACAGGTTCAGGTACGGAAAAACCTTAAATGGCTATTATTCGATGTCGTAATCTTGGTGTTTTGATTTTAGCACAAACATGTAGAAGGGTTCGCTACATGCCGGTACAGACGGATGTCTAGATCTATTAGTAATACAGCCTGACTGTCGACGTAGCACTACCGTAATTCACATGGGCACTACAGAGTCCGGGCGACTAATTATCTCCCAAGCAAACTTGGGGAGCGCTAGCATGCGACGCCATCGCCAGGGCTGCATTAACAGTCGGTGCAACCACTCTAGTCCCAGCCTCTGTGCCCACAGTGGCGCGCGTGTGGTGACGCCTGCCACAAAATCAAAGGCACCGCCCACTCCCATCATAATGGGTACGTGCAGAATTTCCCTCTGACGGTGGATCCAAAGCTCCTGCTTGGGTGCCCCAAAAGCCACAAGCAGAATGTCAGGGCTAGCAGCGCGCACACGTTCGATAATCTGTGCGTCTTGCTCGGGACGCGGGCTGCCCTCCATAGTTTCTATCGGTGGCAGGCCGGGATTCTGGCTCTCTAAAATTGAGGCGGCTCGGGCGGCGACTCCCCGCTTTGCTCCCAGGAAAAACATGCGCCATTTATTTTTTGCAGCACGTTCTGCAAGCAGTCCCAGTAACGTTGAACCGGCAACGCGTTGACGCAGTGTGAATCCTCGGCGCCGAGCGGCCCAGAGCATACCTTGACCGTCGGGTAAGCAGAGGTCCGCATTTTGGAGTACGTGTAAGAACTTAGTCTGTGTCTGCGCCGTCATCACAAATTCTGGGTTTACAGTGCACAAATAGTGGAGCTTGTTAGCAGATATTGTAGAGCCCACCCACTCTAGAGTCTCCGCATAGGTGACGTTGTGCACAGGAACAGAAAGGAAACGGAGACCCCTAATAGACGTAGTGGTTATGTTGTTCACAGCTGAAAAGCGCGCTCCAACACTGATAAAGTTTGTTTGGCGCACCGTTGCCACGGGAATTCCTGGCAGCGCTGTAGACCGCTTTCTATTAGCTGCTGACGAAGCTCATTTTTGTCTAGCAACTGACGGATAGCACTGGTTAGAGCCTCAGAGTCCCCGGCGGGCACAGTCAGGGCGGCGTTTCCTACGACCTCTGGTAGTGAACCGGAATCACTGCAGATTACGGGTGTGGAGGCCGCCATGCTCTCCAGTGGCGTGAAACCGAAGCCCTCGTAAAGTGAGGGCACGACAAGCATGCTGGCTTGTCGGTAAAGCGTCGGCATTAAGTGTTGTGGCACATAATTTAGGAATCTCACACGGCTTACCAGCTTGAGATCCTCTATTTGACGGAGCATTGGTTCGGTCATCCACCCAGCACGGCCTGCACAAACGAGAGTGGGTCGCGCTGGGTGATGTCGTAGTGCATTAAGAGACTCTAACAGGAAAGAAACTCCCTTACGGGGGTGCAAGGTGCCAACGTGTAGGAGGTATGTTTCGGGAAGGCCCGGAAATGGCTTGCTACTTTTGGTTCCAGTGTAATAGCTTGGGTCAAAACCCGGGTAAATCACATTAATTCGCTGCGGGTCCGTATTGTAATAGCGCACTAAATCTTTGCGGGTTGCGTGTGAATCGGCAATGAGTTGCGTTGCGTTTCTTGCGCTATGTAGCGTAGACCAATGCAGGTACATACGTTGTAATAGTGGGTGCATATTTGGAAAATGCAGGTAACCAAGATCGTGCACTGTTACTACGGTGGGTTTGGGGCATATCAACGGCCTAGTGTGTGCTGGAACAAACAGGCCCGCGGGCGGGCGGATAAGCAACTCTGCACTAAGACGCATATGCGTCCATAATCGAGGAAAGCGAATGATACGTCGCTCTATGTGTGCTGCCGTTAGAAATATGTCTGGCGGCGGCACATCTCGAAAGTATAAGCGCCATCGATGACGCACTGGTAGCTGAAGCAATGCGCGTACTATTTCAAAAGAGTAAGTTTCTGTGCCCGTCCTATCCCTTACTGAGCTGCGACTGGCATCGATACCCAGCACTGCGTCGGGTGTTTGTATTTTGTCCGGTGTGTTCACTGGGTTGACTCCAGTGGGTAAAGAAGTGGGTGGCGACGGATGACCCACGCCTGTTGGGGGCTCATAATAAAATTTTCCACTACGCCAGTGCTCTGCCAGAACATGTAGTTGTCAGCGCCTGCTGTACTACATTCGCTGCTTTCCAGTTCGCCGTTTGAATTCGTGTCGAAAATGTTGGCGGGACACTCAGGAGTGTCGGGCAATAGGTCGAAAGATTCGCCATCCGACTCTGTGGTGTGAGGAAGACCGAGAAGATGTGAGCCTTCGTGAACTATGGTGGTGCCTAGTTCATTATAGTCCTCCGCGTGTGCACCCCAGGAGATTACTCCGCATGAGTTTAGGGAATCAGAGGAAAAAGCACTGCCAGGAAGTGGAGCCATTCCGAACGCTAGCTCTGTGTCTTCGCTGGAATCGGTGAAAATCCGGTACTCATCCACTAGGGCCATGTTCCACGCACGGCCGACTCCAGCACGAAGGGCCATTCCCTGGCAGATGTCAGCTAGCGCATTTTCGTTAGTGTGTGCAAAGCGAATCTTTTCGTCTGGGGTGGCCTCAAAGAAACTAATTGTTCCTAGCTGCATATTTTGTTGGTTGAGGATAAGGTCTATGGCGTCTCTGATGTCTTCCTTTAAATCGGTGCGCTGCTCGGCGTTGTTTAACTTTGTATTCTTGCTTAGGATCCAGAGGTTTAAATCAATCGCATGGGGGCCATGTGGAGATCCATTGCGTATTATGGCAGCTGCATCACAAATAGGTTGACCGTGGGCGGTGTAGACTGCAACTTCATATGCTCCGGCGTGGAGCATATGGTCTGGAGCGGTTGGTAGATAAAATGTTAGTTCGGCTGTACCCTGCAGTGGTTGTGAGAAATATTCATTACTAAAGCCGGGAGCAATGAAATCGTTGCGACGATAGAGTGTTTTCCCGTCTGGAGCAATTATGGAATCCACCACTACAATGTCCTCAGTTGAGGCTGTCCGTGCAGAGAATAACAGGGAGATATCCTCGTCGGTTATAGGTACGCGTACTATGGCGCCTGAGCCTAAGGGCCCAAAGCTCAATATACGGATGTCATCAGTCGTGTCTGTGACGACTGTGTTAGATGAGATGAGAGGACATTCCAAAGACGGTGGCAGTACGCGCATCTTGAAGTCAAGTGCCTGTAGACGATCGAATGCAACGCTATCGTGCTCATCTAGAGTCCATCCGGCAACCCCAACCCCTCCTGCCACTAACAAGTCGTCTTCCACGGTGGTTAGGAGTATGTCGTTGGCAAACATCTGAAAGCGGTTGTCTTTTATGTCCACGCGAATACTCTTTGTTAAGAACAGTCCCCCTGCGAGCTGTGACACGTAGGAATCATACAGTACCTCGAAATCGCCTGCGATGACCCTAGACAACATGTAATTTGCATTACCGTCGATAGCGAAAAGATAGAAATTTTTCTGATCTTGCACTCGAAACGCTAGGCCGATTAAGGTTTCTGCGTGATCCCCGAAGGAAATTTCTGCTCTTACAGAAAGATCAGTCGGGAACCGAAATGGGTAAGTGCTTAACTGCAGAAAACCAGAATCTTTTATCTTTAACTCGTATACACTCACCTTACCCATACTAAGGTTTTCCGTCAAGTACTCAGTGGTCAAGTTGGCGAAAGACTCCCTTGGCAGCCCACTGTCCGGGTCTCTGAAATCGTCTAGAAATGGGAGCGTTTGCATTGGCACTCCTGTTGCCGTCGCTGTGTTAGTGTGAGCAGGGATCTGCGTAGCGGTTTTTGTGATCATGGGTGTTGCAGTGAGGGTTTGGGTCACAGGGATAATTACTACGGGCTGCGAGGTGGGGCGGTCTTGTGAGACAACCAAACACCCGGTGAATCCGAGGGCTAGGAAGGAGAGTGTCGCAAAACGAGTGGCGAGAGACTTTCTAGAATCCATTCCATCGGATGGGTTAAGCAGCCCCATCCAGTGCAGCGTGTATTTGCTTTGCTGTAATCGGACCATCGCGTAGCACGACGGGGGGGCGCACGCTGCAGTCAACTATCGTAGACGGCTTTCCTTCTTGCGCTTGGCCACCATCGATTATCAAGTCAATATGTTTGCCGAGTGCAGCTGCGACTGAGGGACCTGTGAGATTGGGTGGTTGGCCGGAAAGATTAGCGCTGCTCACAGCTAATGGACCAACCAAAATCAACAGCGATAGCAGCCATTGATGTGCTGGCATACGTACTGCAACAGTCGTACCTGGCGCAGCCACTGACGGCACTTTATGGCTTCGTTTTACGATCAGTGTTAGTGCACCCGGCCAGAATCTCTCCGCAAGTATTCGTGCGTTTGGAGGAAAGTCCGAGGTAATCTCACTGAGCGCTGATGCATCGCCAACGAGGATAGGGATGGCTTTGTTGGCTGGTCGCTCTTTGACATCGTAAAGACGTCGTATGGCGCTGCTGTCGTCGTATTTTACGCTTAGACCATAGACCGTGTCGGTTGGTATGGCCACAAGCGACCCTAGTTTTAGGACGGAAATTGTCTCATCCAGTGAATTTTGAGCGGTTGTTGATAGCGTTTGTGCCATACTTATTGCTCGTCAGATCTTAGGTTTTTTGTGGCGATCTGATGCGGAGCATTCGTTCTTTTCTAGATAAATCTGGCAAGATATCGCACTTAGCATCAGGTAGATATGTGTGCGCTAACTCCAGTGCGATGTCTCCCTGTGTTGAGCCGATTTCTAACAGGATGTAGCCTCCGGTACGCAGGTGGCGTGGCGCGTGTGAAAGAAGCCGGCGTATGACGCTTAGACCGTCATGACCGCCATATAAAGCCAATCGCGGTTCGTGCTGTGATGTTGGAAGAGTGCTTAGTTCGTCGGTGCTGATGTAAGGGAGGTTGGCACAAATAATATCGAATGTATCTAATCCTGTGAGTAAGTCAGACTGGACACAATGTACTCTGGTGCTGACTCCGTGGCGATGTGCATTTTCATAGGTTAGGTGTAGTGCTTGCATAGAAATATCACTGGCGGTTATATGTACACTTGGCAGTTGGAGTGCTAGAGACACTGCGATGATTCCGCAGCCAGAGCCGACATCTGCGATACGGTAACCTGCAGTCGGCAAGTGATGCTTGCTGATACTTATTGCCTCCTCCACAAGTAATTCGGTTTCCGGTCGCGGAATAAGTGCCCGAGAATCTACGACGAAGTCTAATCCGAAAAATTCCCAGTGGCCAATTAGATATGGTAGCGGCAGGCCCGCTGCACGGTCGTTAATGGTTTTTTGGTAATCCTGTTCCTGTGTTCCATTTAGTGGCATTTCAGGATGTGCGTGTAGCCAGCTTCGTGCTACCTGCAATGAGTTTGCCAATAGAACTTCCGCCTCCAGCCTTGGGTTTTCCACTCGCAGCTTGCGTAGGCCGCAGCGAAGCACAGTGGCAACAGTGGCTTGTGTGCTCATGTGTTGGCTGTTTTGGGGTTAAATCCCGGCATCAGCAAGTCGGGAGGCTTCCTCGCGAGTGGCAAGTTCGGTGATGAAATCATCAATATAGCCATTAAGGACGCTTTACAAATTGTGGGCGGTCATGCTAATGCTGTTATCGGTGACACGGTTTTGAGGAAAGTTGTAAGTGCGTATTTTTTCGCTGCGATCACCCGTGCCTACCTGTGCGCGTCGCTTTGCGTCCTCTTCGCTGCGGCGTTTGGTCTCCTCGATTTCATATAAGCGCGCGCGCAGGATTGCCATGGCGCGTAGGCGGTTTTGCATTTGTGAGCGTTCGTCTTGGCATTGGACAACTACTCCGGTGGGCTGGTGGATTAGTCGTACGGCGGTAGAGTTTTTCTGCATGTGCTGTCCGCCCGCGCCGCCAGCGCGATAGACTTCCATTTTCACTTCGCTCTCTGGGATTTCTATTTCTACTTCGTCCACCTCGGCCATCACGGCAACGGTAGCTGTGGAAGTGTGGATACGCCCTTGTGTTTCGGTTTCTGGTACCCGCTGTACGCGGTGTACACCAGATTCATATTTGAGACGAGAATAGGCGCGTTTGCCCTTTATTTCTAATATTACTTCCTTAAATCCACCAATGCCACTGGAATTCGAGGAGATTATATCGGTACTCCAACGTCGGTTTTCGGCGTAGCGGGCATACATGCGGTAGATATCGGCCGCGAATAATGCGGCTTCATCACCGCCGGCGCCTGCACGGATTTCTACGATTACATTACGTTCGTCACGTGGATCTGTTGGAAGGAGCATGCGTCGGATGCTTTGTTCCATATTTTCAATGTTGGGACGGAGCGCCGATATTTCCGCCTCGGCCATTGAGCGCATTTCCGGGTCATCCAACAATGTCTCAGCCTCATTTATTGTTCGTGTGCTTTCGCGATACTTGCGTGCTAGTACAACGATAGGCTCGATGCGCGCGCGCTCCTGAGCGTATTCACTTACTTGGGTATAGTCTGTAGCTACCTCTGGGTCCGCGAGCATCCGGTTTAACTCCTCAAAGCGGGCTTCGATCCCGGCTAGTTTTTTTAACATTAATTTATCTTAGTTGTGCCGGTAAGCTTGCTCCGGCTTCTTCTGGAGAACCGTCTGACTCTCACACTGTTCTTAGGGTTACCCACATTTCTAGTTGAGAAGGAATGATAAAAATATTAGGGCAATAATCAATGCGGACCCAAGAAAGGCTATCCTCTTAAGGTCAGCGCGAATGTGGTCATGGTCACTGGGGAGTACATCCCGGGCGCGGATGCGCTGCAGGATTGGACTGGGTACGCGTCGCGTGGAGCGTTTGGTGCGATGTCTTCGGCTTTGGCGCTTTGTCATGACCGGTTTTGTTTCCCGTTTACATGATACCTGCTAGGCCGAGTTTCGTACAGGGCTGTTTCCGGTCCTGGGCGAGGTTGCGCCTTCACATCTGGTCGTCCATATGTAGGCTAACGAATGGCCGTGTGTGTTCAATGAGATTAGTTGTAGGATGAATCCGTAAGTTCAGCGAAAACAACTATGCGTTTGTCATCTACCAGATATGGATAGCACGAAATCAGCGTTGCAGTGGGACCGCTGGTTGGCTTCATCACCTCCACAGCGGTTGGTTCCACTACATCACTGCCTGTAATTATGTAGTTGAATCTCTCTCCCATGGTATGGATTGTTATGATCTCTCCTGGCATTAATTTGTCGAGATCACGGAAAATTTCTCCGAAAATATCATTGTGGGCGGACACAACTAGATTTCCATTTTGTCCTGGGCTTGCGGTACCTATATGCTGTCCGCCCCCGCGGCGCAACTGTTCCCATCCATCTCCTTGCACTATTGGGGCGTCGATATTGATAGCAGGGATGACTATGCGTGTTGCCTGTCTCGGACCTGGCGTTGGTATGTTGACTGCAGGAAGCGCATGTACGAGTGGACGGAGGTTAGCGGGTATCTCTGCGTCATTTGGGCGCGCGCCGCCCGGGTCTGTGGGGGGAGTATGTCCTCCAGGGAGAATTAGCGCTGATATTATTGGTGTGGGAGCAGCGGTGGGAGCGCTTTCGGCGGAGATCACTAACTTAACCTCCTCGTTTATAATTTCACGTGCCTGCCAGAAATCATAAGCCAGATAAAGTAGTCCGACCACAGCCGATATTTCTAGGAGAAAGAGGGCTTTGCTTGTGAAGACTCCAAGCCTAATTCGGCGTTGGGAACTGGTTGAACTTTCCGGGGATTCTATTGTCACCGGGGCACTGAGTGCACGGCCGGTTTGGCGAAATTTTCGCAGGCGATCCTCGCGTGCAAGCTGTTTCTTAATTCTTAGGATTCTCTCAAGCTCTTCGATTGAAAGGTCATCGACCGAACGACGGTCTTTCACAGTTATTGTTTCGCTCTCCAGGCGATTGCGTAAACCTCGCGATGAAAGAACCAGCGAAAGGGTGGACAAGTGAAGAAAATTTGCCGTAAGAATGCAAGTAATTTGGACTCGACACGATTTTGTGACGGGGTTTGTAACCACACCTTGCTTTTGAAACCGGCCCTGCGCAGCGCAAGCCAAATACTCAGAGCACTTTGTTCGTTGACGTGAACTTCGAGGTTAGCTTCCACATTTAGTCCCCTGGGGTTAGCAGGATACGCTGCGCCTTCCTTGGACAAAATTCTAAACAGTCGGACAAATGGATAAGCATAACGGTCGTACCATGCATTCGGAGCTGTGTGTAGTATGAGGAATCCGTCTTGATGTAATACGCGGTTCGCTTGTAGTAAAGCGCAGTGGAGCTCCCACGGATAGAGGTGCTCTGCCACATCAAAGAGGAGTACACGATGGAAATGTCTGGGGGCAAAGGGCAGCGCCTTTGCGTCCGCGAGAGAGACCATGTTAATCTTTTTCTTGTTTATGGGGCTGAAATTGCCCGCCATGGAAACTGCTATAGGGGCGTAGTCAATCCCATATGCGGTTGCACCCAGCTGTGAGCAGTGCCGCAGAATCTCGCCACGTCCGCACCCAATATCTAGGACTCGCATGCCTTCGCTGACATTTGCCAGTGCGAAGGCATCCCGTAAGCGGCGAGATAGTTGGCCCCCACCTGTTTCATTAAACTCATCAAAACCCTCGCAGGATTCGCGGAAATATTCCTCCGTGTAAAGGTCGGGCGATAGGGATGGTTGGTTTGATGGTGGAGATCTCATCTTCAGTAATTATAAAGGATTGCGTATGCGCATCAGCTGTCTTACGAACCCTAATTCGGGAACTTTCATCGCATTCATAAGGGTCAGATAGGTGGCTGCACCAATAGCTCCGGGCAATACTACTATAACCAGCTCGCTTAGAATTTGGTTAGGCCAATCGATTTTTCCCAATGCCCACAGGGATGCTATCGTTAGAACAGCCATGGCCCCAGCTGATAATATCGCTCTTGAGCTCGTATACGCTAACCTTAGGCCTCGAAGACTGCCGATACGGCGGTGCAGGAGAATCCACATCGTTATCGCGTGAAAGCTAAGCTGAATCGCGTTGGCGATTATTAGGTCGCTGAGCTGCATCTGTCGAAATAATGAGGGTGTGAGTGCGGCAGCTAGGTAAACAAACACTCCCGTGAGGCCGACGAGCGCAGGTGTCCACGCGTCCTGACGAGCGTAGAACGCGTTTATGAGTGGTAGGTCAATGGCCGCAGCAATTATGCCTAGCAGATAGAGACGTAGCACCATGGTCGTCATTGCTGTGTCGCTTGGCAGGAAATCTCCGTGCTCGAAAATTAGTGCTACCACTGGCTTAGCTAGCACGAAAAGACCAACCGTAGCCGGGATAATTAGTACGAGGACCAATCTTAGGCCGTGTGCCAATGTGGCAAGGAAGTCTTGGTTGTCATCTGCCAATTTCCACCCGACTGCTTGACGTGCCAAAGTCGGCAAAATAGCGATAGATACGGCCGTTGAGGTTAATCCCAGTGGGAACTGCATTAGTGTAGTGGCATAATCCATCCATGCGATGCTTTGGTCACCAGTAGTCGATGCTAGACGGTAGGAAATGGCTCGGCTGACCATATCAACTGTTAGGCCTACCACAATTGGAACATAGAGTCGAGCGATACGTGGTAGGGCCGGATGACGCCAGTTTAGAACGGGTCGCAGATGCGTGTCGCGTAAACCGGGTATCTGTAGTACCACCTGTAGGATGGCGCCTATTAGTAAACCTACTGCCATTGCGCGTACACCAAACGGGTGTGCGAAAAATAGTGTGACCGCAACAATTCCTAAGTTAAAGATGGCTGCATTGAATGCGGACAGCGTAAAGCGCTTTAGTGAGTACAGAAGCCCAGCTAAGATGCCTGCGAAGTTCAAGAATAGCATGGCGGGAAGGGTTAGTCTAAGTAGGCTGGCGGTTAGATGTAGCATCTCAGAACTCATTCCGCCACTCACCAGCCACGCTATTTGAGGCGCGAATAGCTCACCCAGCAATATCAACGGAACCATCAGTATTACGCAGAGGGTGAGCAGGAAGGAAGCAATTAGCCACAACTCGGCGCGTTTTTCTCGGCGCGCATATGTGCTGAATACAGGTACTAGCGCTGCGCTTACCATGCCGCCAGCCAACAGGTCGTAAAACCACATTGGTACTTTTGCAGCGATGTTGAACGCGCTTACCATGCCGGTTGCTCCGAAGAAATAGGACTTCGCTACGTCACGTGCTAGGCCTAGAATCCGGGAAACGATGTTTCCTGCCGCGATAATTGATGCGGCGCGCGCCACACTTTCTAGTTCATCTGGTGGTGGGTCGGCTCTTGGAGCAAAACTAGATCTGTTGCTGGATAGGGTGGGGATGGTACGAATCTTTACAATACCTCCTTGAGCGACTGCGCTGCTGTCCTGGTCATGCTATCGGCTTGTAGCAGTTCAGCTAGGGTTGCAGCGCGGATGCGGTCTAGAGAACCAAAATGGCGTAGCAGAGCTCTGCGTCGCACAGGCCCAATACCTGGTACGCTGTCCAGCTGTGAGCGTATACTAGCTTTGCCACGCCGCTGCCGATGGTGCGTCAATGCAAAACGGTGTGCTTCGTCGCGGATGCGCTGAGCTAGCAATAGTCCCAGGGAGTGTTTAGGCAATGCTACTGGATTGGGCTGTTGGGGTAAAAAAAAGTTCTCGTTCTCCTTGGCAAGCGCCGCAAGAGAAATAGCTTGACTGAGTTCGAATTGATGCAAGACGGCTTGCGCAACCCCTAACTGCCCCTTGCCCCCATCTACCAGCAGTAGATCGGGTAGTCGCGCGAATGAATCGTTGCTCTTACCTTTAGGGTTGATCGACTTGTGATTTAGATGCCAGCGCTGGAAACGCCGCAGTAGCACCTCATGCATACATGCGTAGTCATCTGGTCCCTCGACTGTGCGTATGGTGAAGCGGCGGTATTGTGATTTGTCCGGTGCACCTTGTTGGAAAACTACCATGGACCCGGTGGCGGAGGTACCTTGTGTGTTTGAGATGTCGAAACACTCGATGCGATTTAATGGCTTGACAAGGCCTAAAGCATTCTGAAGATCAGCTAGTGCCGCTTCCTGTTTGATAGAATCAGACTCCCGTTGTGCGCTCATGGAATTGAGAATATC
>JAKUPR010000001.1:65670-124366 GCA_022450585.1 Anaerolineales bacterium
AATATCGGATGCGTTTTCGGCTGCCATGCGAACGAGATTTCGTTTGGCACCACGGCGAGGTACTGTGAGTACCACCTTACGTCCCCCTTGGTGTTGACACAGCCACTCTGTTATTGTATTTGTCTCTGCAGGTGCGCTTGGTAACAATATTTCTTGGGGCACAAAGGTTGCTTTGTGATAGAACTGCTTTATGAAAGCGGTAAGTATAGTCTGGTCGTCTTCTTCCGGAGTGGTCTCTAAGATGAAATAATCGCGACCTATGAGTTTTCCTGACCTGATAAAGAACACTTGCACACAGGCATCATTGGCTTCGTGTGCAAAGGCGATGACATCGACGTCAATATCTTTCGTTGTAATTACTTGCTGCTTTTGAACAATGCGTTTGATGGCCATTATTTGATCGCGCAAACTGGCTGCTTGTTCATACAACTGCCTACTAGCTGCTGCTCGCATGTCAGCCTTAAGTCGTAGCATTATTGGTTTTGTGCGTCCTTGCATGAAATCACAGAGGTCAGCAATCATGCTCCGGTACTGATTCTGGTCGTATTCGCCAATACATGGAGCGCAGCATAGTTTAATGTCCCAGTATAAACATGCGCGTGTGTCATTGCCAGTTATTACACGGTCACAGGTCAAATAAGGGAACACTTTGCGCAGCACATCTAGGCTCTGGTGCACTGCCCCCATACTAGTGTATGGTCCGTAGTAACGGTGGCCGTCGTTACTGTTGGGTCTATGGCGCGTGATTGTTACCTTCGGGAACGGGTCTCCCCAGTGAACTTTGATGTATGGGTAGCGTTTGTCGTCCTTCCAACGAACGTTGTATCTAGGTTTGTATCGGTTTATTAGGTTGTACTCCAGCAGTAGCGACTCCAATTCGTTTTTCTGTATGATCCAGTCGATGTCAGTGATGTGGCGCACTAATTCTCGGGTTCTGCTGCTGTGATTGGCAGATGGATGGAAATAGGACCGGACTCGAGAGCGCAGGTTAATCGCTTTACCCACATAAAGAACTGTTCCATCCTGTCCTTTCATCAAGTAGCATCCTGGGCGATTGGGCAAGTTCTGCAGGCGCTTGCGGATACGTTTTGACACTGTCATGGCTAAGATTGTAGCACGTAGGTTCGACGATGTTACTGTAGACCTTGTCGGTTTTTTCTTTATGTTATAATGATAAGTCTGCCCATTCAGTGGTTCTGAGGTTCTAATTTTCGATTGACATGGGTGGGCAGCACGATTTACTTTCTGAGTTTTGGATCATACTAGGGTATTTGTTATGGGCACGCTGGTGCAATTAAGAAGGGCGTTTCTGCTAGCTGCGTGCGGTTTTGTTTTAGTTGTAGCGAGCGGATCGCCGGCAGCTTCTTTAGCAGCTGTAACGCAACAAACCAATCTGATAGCAAATGCGTACTTCGAGGGAAGTTTCGCTGCAGATGGTGTCGGGGAGAATTGGTTAAAGTGGGTGGTTTCGGGTACGCCTGAATATAAACAAATTACCAGCAGCACTGATGCCCGGCGGGTGAACGAGGGCTCAAGCGCTCAGCAGATGGAAGGAACTAGCATATCTTACGTGGCCGGTTTGCAGCAGACTGTTACCGGCCTGACTGTCGGGAAGACATATCGGTTTACCATCTATGGCCATGCCTGGGTCAACACAGGCGACAATGCCGATGCATCCACCGGCACAATTAACCTTAAAGTTGGGCTAGCGCCCGGCAACACCTACGCGGCTGATCCGAATATCACTTGGTCGGGCACATATACGTATACAGACACCTTCGGCCTGTTGAGTGTCGAGGCTGTGGCAACAGATACAACGGCGACGGTTTTCACCCATGCGGCTACAACTGCCACGCAAAAACACAACGATGT
This sequence comes from Anaerolineales bacterium, assembly GCA_022450585.1. Lineage (GTDB taxonomy): Bacteria > Chloroflexota > Anaerolineae > Anaerolineales > UBA11657 > CAJWGI01. The sequence continues at coordinate 67,543 of JAKUPR010000001.1, forward strand.
ATATTGGGACAACGCATCGTTGATTGAGGTAGGTGCGGCTACCAGCACGCCCGCAGTGACAGCTGCAGCTACGGATGCGGCTACGGCTGTGGCTACTCAAGTAACCAGTGAGCTTGTGGCGCCGACTGATTTTCCGATGCCTACTCCTGACGATAGCGGTCAGATTATCTATTACGTGAAACCTAACGACAATCTGGTGCATATCGCTACAATTGCTTGTGGCGAGACATTGGACTGTCTTGAAAGAATTAAGGAATTAAATGGTATTACTGGCTCTCTTATTTATCCGGGTCAGAAGCTTGTTATAGGTCCGCTAGAAGAGACGTCATCGGTGGTAATGGTACCGGAGCCTGAGCAGACTCTGGTACCCGACCAATCTGATGGTGTGACAGACGATGAGTCGGTGAGCCCGGATGGAGACCTTGGTATTGTGGAACAATTGGATGAGGGTGAGGGGGAAGATACCGGCACGGTGACTACGCTCCCAGATGCCACCGGATCAATCTGCGTGACGCTGGATTCGGATTCTAACGGTAATGGGGTGTTGGATGCGGGCGAACAATTGGTTGCCGGTGGAGTTTTCAGTTTGGTGAACCTCGATAGTGGAGAAACACTTGAGACTTACGTAACTGATGGATCAAGTGAACCATACTGTTTTGTGAATTTGCAGACCGGCACTTTCCGGGTGATATCAGCTGCGCCGGTTGGACACACACCTACCACTAGAGTGGATTGGGATTTGACGCTAGCGAATGCTAGTGAAGCTAAACTGGAATTTGGGGCGCAGTTTACTGGCGAGGACCTTAGTCCCTCTACTGATGTGCCTGAGAGCACGCCACTACGCCCGGCGCTAATCGGGGCTTTCGGGGTGGTGCTTCTACTCTCAGCAGCGGGTATAGCTGGTTATCTGGTGCTCACCCGACGTAAATAAAAAACATCCACAAATTGTTTTTTGCGATGAGGTAATCTGGTGCTAAATGTCCTCATTTCGCCTTTTGTGAGGCGACTCAGGTAGTGGGTTGCCATTAGGATTGTAAAACTCCACAGGTTGTCCAGCAAAGCGTGTGCGCATGATTCGAATAGCAGCCGGATTGTTGTCGATAAGTATGAAGTGTCTGCCCATTTCAAGCGCAGCTGCTCCTGTGGTGCCGCTTCCTGCGAAGAAATCGAGTACCAAATCACCTGGCTGTGAGGAGGCCTGTAATATGCGGCGAAGTACTCCAAGCGGTTTTTGGGTAGGGTAACCAGTCTTCTCCTTGCCGGTTGGGCTGACGATCGTGTGCCACCAAGTATCAGTGGGCAGCTTACCGCGTTCGGCTTTTTCTTTGGTCACAAGGCCAGGAGCCATGTACGGAATGCGTTCTACAGCATCAGCGTTGAAGAAGTAATGTTCTCGTTCTTTTACATAAAGTAGAATGTTGTCATGTTTTGGTGGCCATTTACGCTTCGGTCGAGCGCCGTAATCATATGCCCAGATGATTTCGTTTATAAAATTCTTGCGACCAAAAATTTGGTCTAGCATGATTTTGCAATAATGGACCTCACGGTAATCGATATGGAAGTAGAGCGAGCCACTAGGTGCTAGAATGCGATGGGCTTCCTCCAGCCGTGGTCTGATGAAAACATGGAAGTCGTCGAAGTTATCCTCAAAGGATGGGCTATCGATTTGTATGCTTCGGTACCGTTGGCCCTTGAAACCGGTGCGATTTCCATGTTTGCTACGGGTGGTACGCATCCGAACTCGGCGCTGGGTACGACCGGTGTTGAATGGTGGGTCAATGTAAATCAGCTGCACGGACCCGGTCTTCATATTTTGGAGTGCGGACAGGTTGTCAGTGAAGATGACTTGGTTGGGTTTAGGTGTTGAATTCATAAGCTGCAATCAAATGGGTTTGTTTCAATTTCACTTGCACAGATGCTATAATTTTTTTGTGTTCGGCCCGCTCGCAGTTCCAACAACATGCTAATTTTACTCTTACTAAGTGCTTTTGTCCTACGCGTTGTACATTTAGATTATCGTTCCTTGTGGTGGGACGAAGGCCGTAACATCTTCTTTGCTGGGATTGACTGGGTGAGCGCTGCGGAACTTGCGGTTCGCAGTGGAGATGTAAATCCACCGATATACCGAGTGGTACTGGGTAGCTGGATGTATTTGGCTGGCTCGTCGCCATTTGTTGTGCGGTTGCCATCAGTGTTTTTTGGGTTGGTGGCTGTAGCTCTCGTTTATCGCCTCGCAAAAGATTTATATGCTGAACGCGTGGCAGTAATTGCGGTTGCCATGACTGTGATTGCTCCGCCACTAGTGTACTATTCGCAGGAGGCCAAAGGTTACTCATTGGTCGTGATGTGCGCGGTCTTTTCTGTTTGGCTTTGGATACGATTGCACCGTCGATCTTTAGCGATACGAAGCTCTGCAGAGTGGGTCTCGTTCGGTATTGTCACATTATTTTTTGTCGGGTCACATTACTTTGCAGCTCTTTTTTTGTTGGCGCAGAATTTGTGGACCATTGTATGGTCGTGCGACAAAAAAAGGGTTCATGTTAATGCCTCGAAACTTAAACATCTCACCACGTGGATCGGAGTACAAGTTTTAGCGCTCGCACCGTTGCTAGTGTATGCGTGGTGGTCCGTGGAAGCACTTATGGGTTCTGCAGGGTGTAGCACGTTTGATCTTTGTGTGCCGGCCTTACCTGATATTACCGATTTGGCACGCTGGGGCGCCACCAATACGACGCAATTGTCACAACCCGGTTTGCATTCTTTGAACTTTCTAAGGGGGTTCTGGCATGAGATTGTGGGTGGCCCATCCTCTACCGTCGTTCTTGCTAACGTTGCCGGATTCACTATCTTGGTGTTAACAATGACGGGATGGTACTATAGTGCATCCCGTCGGTTTTCGACAATTAACTGGGTGATTTTGTTGGGAATGCCTCTATTGTTGGCCGGTCTATTTTCCCTACGTTTTAGTTATTATTTTCCCCGTTTCCTCATTTATATCTTGCCATTCGTTATTATTCTTGCCGCAGTTGGTGTCGAGCGATTGTGGCGTCTTAACCGGGCATCGGTATTGATATTGGGGCTGCTGCTTTGTGGTGTTTGGTCAACTGTTCTCACAGACCATTACGTTGATCGTGGTGATCCAGATGAAGACTGGCGCGAATTGGCAAGTAGGTTCACGCGCCTTCGGCGGACTGGAGATTTGGTAGTTCATTCTTATGATTGGATTCAAGGTTACCTTCACTCCTATCTGCCCGCGACCATCGATCAGAATTATCTCTTCTTTGCCGCAACGGAGTTGCAGGAATTGCAGCGAATGGTGAGCTCGCGCTCTAGAGTCTGGTTTTTGGATTATCAGACTACTCCCTTTGCGGTTGGCAATTTGGCCGGCGAATGGATGCGTGAGCACTATGGTTTGGCGACGAGCGAGTCTTTTGGGAATGCACAGATGACCTTATTTGTGCGGCCGGTGGTCGGCAAGGCGCAGCGAGAAGTTGTAGGGTTTTCCAATGGAATTGAAATGCACTGGCATGCTTTTGAAACCAAAGCTACCTCTGGTGATGCTCTCTCGGTGGAGCTTATCTGGATTGCGCCATCTGCAAGTTTGGAGGCCTATCAGATTTTTCTGCATCTGGTTGATGCTGACGATCGCTTGTGGGCCGGGCGCGATGGCGGTCCTATGAATGACCTGAGACCCACCATTAGCTGGCTGCATGGAGAAACTGTGCGCAGCGTTCATGCTCTGCTTTTGCCACTTGAATTGCCGAGTGGCCAGTATAATCTTCGGGCTGGCATGTACGACTTAGAATCGGGGGTTCGTCTGCAGACTGAATCTGGTGCGGATTCTGTGCGGCTGGGTAATGTTCAGGTGTCTTTGCTCAATGGGCAATAGATCAAGACAGCCACTTTAAGAGACGAATAATGCCCATTTGTGCGGGCTTGCGGTGCGATGACGCCTGCAGACGCTGTGTGATTTCCTCTCGATTGTTTGTGTAATACTGGTATGCACGGAGCAGCATCTCGCTGTTATTTAGAGTTGGCTTCCATCCGAGATCTCGTTTTATTCGGTTAGTGTCAAACTGAAAATCTTCCGAGATCATTTTGTTTTGATAGGGGCCCAATGGTGATATCCGTAACCAGTGGGCTAGAGACATTGCGAACAATGTGGGAGTTTTGGGAAGTGAACGTACTTTTGCGCCGGTGTTCGCATGATCGATGACATATTGGTAAACAGCGCGCAGCGGTTCAACATTGTCAGAGCCGACATTGAACACGCGTGTGCCGTGGAAGCGGAGGGATAGCATGCAAGCATTGGCTAGATCTGGAGCAGAAACGAACTGATAGCGGTTCTTCCCACTGCCTACTGTCCAGATGGTCCGGCCCTCATCGATGAATTCAAAGAGAATGGCCAATAGGCCTAGACGGCCTCTGTCTACGATGGTTGGACATCGCAGAGTGATTACGTGTACCCTGTCGGCAAATTCCCGCAGGATTTTTTCGGCTTCCCATTTTGACTGCCCATAGATTTCTACTGGGTTGGGCAGATCGTCTTCGCGCACCGGTCTGTTGAAACTTTGACCCCATAAACAATTTGACGATGTGAACACGATTTTTGCTGTACCGGTCTCCGCTGCCGCGTTGGCGATGTTGCGGGTTCCCTCCACGTTCGACTGCCACAGAGAAGTTCGATCAGAGATGTCATGCGCAAGCATAGCGGCACAGTGGAAGACTGCATCGAACCGGCGCAAAGCAAAAATACGTGTAACCATTTCTGGGTCGCGAATATCACCCTGTACTGAGATAAGATTCGCGTGATGCTGCTCGTCTGGGTAGAGATCCAGACTCACGCATGAGACACCATTATTAAGTAGTTCTCTCTTTAGGATCGAGCCGAAGAAACCGGCTCCGCCTGTAATAAGAACGGACGCGCTGTCGGAGATCGTTTTCATGTTCGATTTGTGTTCTGATTATACCTTGGTCGGCTTTTGCACTTTTGTAGAAATGAAATTTGTACTTGACAGGTAACGCGCAGCTGTTTATTCTTGCTATATTCGCGCTCTGGTGCGCCCGTGTGTTGTTAGGGCCTTGTGATTTGTTGCTGGGAATGTAGAAAATCATGAACCATAAAGCAATCGCTTCTTCGATTCGAGGCATGGTGTTGGTGCTTTCCATGTGCGTTTTGGGGTTGCCTTTGGGTAGTGTTAGTGCTATTGAACAGAAGTCATTACAGACTGATGATATAAGGTGTGTTAGAGCAGTTACTACAGCACGTGTCCGTTCTGGACCCGGAACTGAGTATCCTGAGGTTGCCTCTGTGTCCAATGGCGAATCAGTGGATGTCGTGGCATCCGTGGGTGGATGGCATCAGATTGAGGGGGGATACAGACCACCGGCTTGGGTGGCTGGGCGTCTTTTTGCTCCGTGCGACCCTGTCCAGAGCACCGTGTATGGCGGAAAGAGTGAAGCCGAAATGCGCAGTGAGCTCGCTGTTGCTGGATACCCTTTCGCGGGCACAGCTAGCGTAGAGGAAATACAACGGGTGTATGCGGAAACCGTAGTGAATGAGCCTGTAGTCACTACCTTGGTTGGCGCTGGTTCTGAATATCAGCTGGCACAAGGGCCACTGTTTACAAGATGGGCTCCACAGGTTTCGCCGACAAACTCCCTCCCTGAATATCCACGTCCGCAGTTAGTGCGGCCTCAGTGGTTAAGCCTGAACGGTATGTGGGAATTTCAGCAAGCTTGGCCTGGCGATCTCCCGCCCATAGGCCTCTCTCTGTTGGAAGATATCTTGGTACCTTTTCCTGTTGAATCTTCTCTGTCTGGGGTGATGCGGCATGTTGACCGTGCCTGGTATCGTAGAGTTTTTGAAATTCCGTCGGTGTGGTCGGGCCAGCGGGTAATCCTACACTTCGGAGCGGTCGACTGGGAGGCCAATGTATACGTCAATGGACAAGCACTCGGAAGTCATTATGGTGGGTATGACTCTTTCAGCTTAGATATTACAGATGCTCTACGTCCGGCAGGGCAGCAGGAGATTATAGTCGGCGTCTTTGACCCCACTGATAGCGGTGAGCAGCCGCGGGGCAAACAAGTGCACGAACCACTTGATATATGGTACACAGCGTCTACTGGAATATGGCAGACTGTATGGTTAGAGCCGGTTCCGGATACGCGCGTGGGAGGTCTGCGAATTACCCCCGACGTTGACAACGATGGTGTGCTAGTGGTAGTAAATGTTGACGGCAGTGTAGGCGAGGTATGGGCACAAGTTAGTGTCAAACAAGGTGGTCGGTCAGTGGCGGTCAAATCCGGTCTTCCTCCAGGTCCGTTTTTTCTATTAGTTCCCAACGTGATACTGTGGTCGCCTGCTAACCCACACCTTTATGATTTGGAGGTGAAGTTGTTTAGGGGCGATACTCTAATTGATGAGGTGGATAGCTATTTCGGTATGCGTAAGATTTCAGCTGGCACTATTGATGGAGTGCCACGGGTGCTCCTAAACAATGAACCACTTTTTCAGGTGGGTGTGCTAGATCAGGGATACTGGCCAGATGGTCTATACACTGCACCGACAGATGAAGCCCTGCGGTTTGATATTGAGTTGGCGAGTTCTCTTGGTTTCAATCTGATTCGCAAACATATGAAGGTAGAACCAGAGCGTTGGTACTATTGGGCGGATCGGCTTGGAATGCTAGTGTGGCAGGATATGCCCATGGGTAATAATTGGTCTGACTGGGGGCAGGAGCATTATCGTGACGAACTGGGCCGCATGGTCAGGCAGCTGCACAATCATCCTTCTGTGATTATGTGGGTGCTCTTCAACGAGCGCTGGGGTGAATTTGATGTCGCCAGTGTTACTGCTGGGGTCAAATCTCTAGATCCGACACGGTTGGTGATTGGTGCAACTGGTTATGCTGACGAGGGTGTGGGTGATGCGATTAGTTTTCACTCTTACAATAGAGTGGAGTTTCCCGAGGTGGGTACCGGCGGAGCTCGTGTTCTAGCTGAGTGGGGTGGACTAGGTTTGCCAGTGAGTGCCCACCTTTGGGAGGCCGATGATTTGCGCTGGGCGGAGCCCAGTTATGTTGAATCTGCGCCAAGCTCTGTCGCGCTGCTACAGCGATATGAGCATTATGTCAATCAAATTAGAGCGTTACGTCACAATGTTGGCCTTAGTGCAGCAGTTTATTCGCAGCTAACTGATGTCGAAAGGGAGGCTACCGGATGGATAACTTACGATCGTCAGGTGACGAAAGCTGCTCCGGAACGTGTGCATGATATCCATAAATTGTTGCATTGAAGACGCCACTTAGTTGTTAGCAAGCTGATATATTCTGAGAGTATTGCGCGCAGTCTTTGACCAGCTGAAGCGTGCGGCCTGTTTCGAACCGCGCGTGCGTAATTCTGTAGCCAGATCAGTGTCAACGATTACGCTGATGATTGCTGCTCCTAGCTTACGTGCGTCGCTTGGATCGGAGACGAGATAGGCGGCGTCTCCCACTACCTCAGAAAGCGAGGCAGCGCCGGTGGTTACCACTGGTACTCCGCAAGCCATAGCCTCCAGAGGAGGTAAACCAAACCCCTCATAAGTTGAAGGAAAGACAAAGCAGCTAGCGCCTTGGTAGAGTTTTAGCTTGTCAGCCTCATCTATTCTACCTATGAAGTGCACGCTTTCGCTGCTCTCTTGTGTGGTGGCGATTGCCGGTAGGTCGTGAAAAAATCGTCCAGTTTTTTGTTTTGGTAGGCTCCCTGCAATTACTAAGTGGCAGCCATCAGGCATTGACGAGTGTGCCCACGTCCACGCTGTCAGGAGGTGATGCACGTTTTTGCGTTTGTGGAAGCCGCCCAGATATAATACGTAACTTTCTGGTAGTCTGTATTTGGTTCGTAGGTTTTCGCAAACCTCGGGATTTGTAGGAGGAAAAAAATTCTTTGGCGCTGCTAGGTACACAGTGTGAACTCGCTTTGCGGGTATATGTAGGTGATTCACGATGTCACGGTGCGAGCTATGCGAATCAGAGATAACTTGGGATGCGCCTCGTGTACCTGCGACTGACATAGCGGTGTAACATCGGTCGAGCAACGAGCCGCGATGTTCTGGGAGGAGCAGTGGAATAATGTCGTGTACTGTAACTACAATTGGACTAGGGGAACGTAGTGGTGGTGCCCAGTAAGGGATGTGGACCACATCTGCTTGTAACTCCCGAGCAACACGCGGGATTTCCACCTGCTCAAAGCGTATTTTTGCCAGTGGTGATTTTCCTGCTGCACGGTAATGTAAGTTTAATCCTGGGAATGGTAAACTGGGATACGGGGTGACTATATGTAGATCCAAGTCAGTATTTTGTAATGGCAGATGTCGTATTAGGGCATCAAGATATTGTCCTGATCCTGTGTCACTGCGGGAGAGAAACCAGCCGTTGATGACTACCCGCATGGCATTTTTCCGGTTGTGATGGTTGATGACTTTAGCCTAGACAAAAATGTACCCCATAGGTAAAATTGTTATGTTACAGTACACAAACAATTAGAGTGTAGAGCGAGAGGGAAAAAGTGGCAAATATTAAATCTGCGGATAAGCGTAATCGTGCCGATGTTAGAAAAACCGAACGTAATCGGAGGCGTAAAGCTGAGGTGCAAACGGCGGTCCGCCGAGCGCGCGAGGCTCTGGCTGATAACCAGGCGGAAGTGGCACGGGTGGAGGTTATGAATGCAGTTAGCAAGCTTGACAAGGCTGCCGAAAATGGTGTCATTCATCGAAACAATGCTTCGCGTCGTAAGGCTAGCCTTATGCGGAATCTGTCAGTGGTTGAAACCGACGCCTGATTCTGACAGTCTAATCGGCAGCGTGTTTCTTCAATAAACAACCCGCCAATGCTTGAGGCGGGTTTTCGCTTTAACTGTGCGCTACCGCTTGGTCGGTGTGAGTATGACAGAATATGGTCTGGCACTCAGCTAGTTTATGTACTAGAAAGATCTAGGAGATACCCTTCGCCACGCACGGTCAGCAGCAGGCGGGGATGCAGTGGGTTCTTTTCAATTGCGCGCCGTAACCAACTTATGTGGACATCGAGCGTGCGTGTATCTCCTAAGTAGTCCGTTTCCCACACATGATTGATCAGGTACTTGCGGGAGACGGTACTACCGGCGCGATTTATCAACACCTGTAATAACCGGGTCTCCTTAGGTGTTAGGCGCTTTTCTCCATTCCAACATTGCACTCTGCGCTGCTTGGCGCTAAAACGCAGCGGTCCTATCCGACGCCAATTTCTGTCAGGGAGCGGGCGCAATCTCTTCACCGCGTTGATAACCTTACGGATAGTGAACGGATGTACAAGTGTTATGTCTGCAGCCGAGATGGCATCTGGAGAGATGTGGTTTTCGACTAAGTGGATTATGCGGCACGACTCAGCGGCTTTGCGAACGCGGCGGCATGTGCGTTGCCCGGTTGTGCGCATTGAGGCGGAATCGAGAATAATGATTTCAGGGTTAAAATGGGGTATGCGATTTATTGCGTTGCCGATTTTGTGTTCCACACACACTGTGTGTCCTTCCTTCTCTAGGTCATTTGAAAAGGTAGGTACGGTTTTTCTGTGTGTTTCAATTAGGAGTAAGTTTGCCCCTGTCATGAGTGGGCCATGTCTTTTGAGAAATTCACTTTTGTTGATACTGCGCCAATTCAGGGGATTGGCGCAGGGTAGGCCGGCATTATACAGAACCATCGTGATGGCTGCAAGTGGTAGTGTTCGATGCAATGTCCGATTCAGCTTGCTCTATTTGTCTATGTCAAACTTAGCAGATTGGTGAGCCATCAGGGACATTGATTGTGCATAGCACTTGTATTCGAATTTCCGAGTGCACTTGTCGAACGTTGTGTCAGAGTACATTGTTCCGGAATTGTATTGACTCAGGATAAGGGAGGGTAGATTGGCGTGCCCCTGTGTTCAGTTTACAGTTTAGTGAGTGAGGACTCAGGGATTGGGGTTCTGCGCGGCCTCGATGCGGAACCGCATCAACTGTGCTTCTATCATCCCGTCAATGAGGTCAGCTGGCACTCGGATACCGTGTTGGGCAAGGTAATCTATTGCTAAGTTGACAGCGTAGGTCTTTTTCTCCTCAGCTAGATTTAATCCAGCTTCCAACGCACGGCGTTTTAGACCACTCTGCTCTGCCGCTAGCACTGCTGTGCGCACCGCTCGGGCGAGTAAATCTGAGCGCACTTGTGCGGAATCAGATGAGCCAGATGAATTCTGGAACTGGCGCATTACCTCTGATTCAATTAGGCCGGTAATTGAGGGCGCGTCCATCTTCAATCCGAGTCGCCGAAAATAGACGCGCGCCATATCTATAGCGAATTTCTTTTTTTCCGACCCAGATACCAATACTCCATTATTTCCGTTTTGTTCTGCAGCTCTGACCACCATCTCAGCTACGGCTTGTACCATTTCCAATTGTTGCTTGTTTAGGCGCTGTGAAAGTTCTTGAGACCTCGCGCGGAGCCAGGAGGCGATTGATGCTACAACGAACGGAAGCGCTGCAGTTAGGAGTCCAGCTGCGAGTAAACCAATGAAGCTCATCACTGTCTCGGACAGGTTTTTTACGGTCTCAACATTCATTAGTTGTTCTCCGCGGCAACTGCGGTGGAGCCTGTGCGTGAGAGATTATATCGCAATCTTGCATGGATCTACAATCAATTATCCGGGTTCTATGGTCGTTCGTGGGAGCGGAAACGACAGCTAGTATGAATGTCCGCACCGCTTGAGATGTGTGCAAGAAGCATACCCTTATAACACAAGACAAGAATTCACTGCGTCAGGTGTCTGAATGGCAATCTGGTCACAGTTGCATAGAGCGAGTTGTTGGTACTCTGACTCTCTACTGTCACCTTCGAATCCGGATTAGCAGCGGCAGGTTTCAGCAAACCGAGCCCAATCCACCCCATCCGGGGAGAGTTAATGCTACTGGTTACAATGCCGGTGCTGCCGTCGGTAGCTCGCAGTGTGGCTTTGGCCGGAAGCATTTGAGAGGCGCGTAGCCCAACTAGAGTTTTGGCAAGTTTGCCGCGCGAGTCCATGCGGGCGATAATTTCTTGGCCTGTGTAACAACCTTTTCTGAAGCTGACGGCGGGACGTAAACCAACTTCAAGAGGAAGGAAAGTTTCCGTGATTTCATGTCCTGCTCCAGGCAGCCCAGCTTCTATTCGTAGTAGCTCATAAAGGGAACTTGGTGCCTGAACAGCTCCGGCATCTAGCGCTCTCTCAATCAGTCTTTTCTGGAGTGATGGTGGCGCCAAGATTTCGTAGCCGAATCCTGTTGGAGCTGTGCCACGAAGTATTGAGATTGTGTCATCAAGCGCGCACGCATACCCTGGCTTTAAGTCGCTTGAGACCTGGGTCAATTGACTGACAATCGTGCTGGCTGTGGTACCGTAAAGGCCGAACTGAGTCAGATCCGAGGTGGCATCTTTCAACTCGATGTCATCCTGAAAGAAAATGAAACGATGCATCCATTGCTGTACGGCTTTTGATTGACCGGGGCTGGTAAGTAACAGTACTCGCTCCTGCAAATTAAGTACCGTCAGAAGATCTACGATGCGTCCCACCGCGGTGGTAAGTACGGTAGGGCGAGACTCGTGTAGGCTCATCCCATCAAGGTCATTTGTTGAGAGGCGCTGTAGGACATCTAGACGGTTTGACCCGTAAGCCCAAATACGTCCTGTTTCACTGCGGTTGATTATTACGCACCCAGACTCTGCGTGATCATAGCTCCTGGCAAGCGCTTGATGTGAGGCGAGCATCATTGTTTCTCAGGACCAGGTCTGATTCTAGAGGTTTGTCATTATGGTCTTCAGGGATTCTTCTGAGGGACGTAACTCTGTTTCTGAGAGATGGGAGAGTGCTGTGTCGGTTAATCTCTCCGACTCAACTAGGCTGGCACGTCTAGGATTATAATATAGGAGTCCGGTTAACAACATATTCTTCTCTTTGGCGTCTTCCAAGGTGCGTAACGCGGTAGTACGGCTCGTCGGATCATAATTCTCGTCCACTTTCCTTAAAATAATGCTAGAACCGTCGTGTAGAGTTACGCTGCTGGTTGTGCCAGGCTCATAGTCAGCGGTGATTTCCTCGTGCAGTGGAATATATGAGATGTCGTGTAATGGTGTGTCGTTGTCTCGAGCCCAGTCATATCCTTTGGTAGAGTCGGCAGCGTTGTTGAACGCTACACATGGGCTTACGATATCCAGGAGCGCAGTGCCGTTGTAACTAATTGCGGCCTTGAGAAGAGGCCTTACCTGTTTTGGGTCCCCAGCGAATGAGCGCGCTACAAAACCACAATCAGATACAATGGCCTCAAGGCATAAATCCATAGGAGGCAACTCGTTCGTGCCATAATATTTTAGCTCTTGACCTTCGTCGGCGGTAGCAGAGAATTGACCCTTTGTGAGACCATAGACACCATTGTTCTCAACAATATAAACCATGGGTGTATTGCGTCTCATGGCGTGCTTAAACTGCCCGAGGCCGATGCTGCCGGTGTCCCCGTCTCCACTGATACCAATAGCTATCAGATGTCGGTTTGCAAGCATGGCTCCGCTCGCGACGGAAGGCATGCGGCCGTGGAGTGCGTTGAATGCGAAGGACCGACTCAGGAAATATGCGGGGCTCTTGCTAGAGCATCCGATGCCACTGATCTTGATGATTTTCTCGGGTTGTAAGCCGAGCTCGAAGGCCGTTGTGATTATCTGTGATCCAATGGAAATATGCCCGCAACCGGCGCATAGTGTAGTGTCTTTACCTCGATAGTCAGTTTTCGTCAGGCCAATAGAATTTGTATTATTGTTTCCTCGTGCCATTCTCTTCTGCCTCCTTATCGAGAACCGATTTAGTAATCCAGTTGGCTGTCAGTGGTTGGCCATCACAATATGCCAGTGAGAGTAGCTGTGTGTTCAGATTAGGTAGTTGTAGTCGTATGACTTTGTGCAGTTGTCCGTCAACGTTTAATTCGATTACATAAACCCGATTATGGGTATTCACAAAATTTGTGATACTAGTGCTCGCGGGCAGTGCTCGTAAGCGGAGGTAGCTACTTGCCAATCCCTCAGCAGCTAGCAAGTCACGTGCTTCAGTAATTGCAGGGTCGGTTGAGCCGAAACCTATGAAGCCTATATCAGCGTTGTGCTCTAGCACAGTCACTGGTTGAGGTAAGTATGCTTGGGCTGTATTGAGCTTCTTTTTTAGTCGCTTCATGTTTTCAAGATAATCTTTGGGGTCCTCACTGTACATCGCATCTGCGTTGTGTCCGCTGCCTCGTGTGAAGTATGCCGATCCATTCTGCTCGTTTCCAGGTAAGGTGCGATAGGGGATGCCATCATCATCCACATCAAGATAGCGGTGGAATCCATTGGAACTCACATCTTTGGCGGTGAGAACTTTTCCGCGGTCCAGAGGCTCTTCTGGGTAATCAAAGGGTGTTGTCATCCAGTTATTCATTCCCAGATCTAAATCGCTAAGCACGAATACTGGGGTTTGCAAACGTTCAGCGATGTCGAAGGCTCTCCAGCCGAATTCAAAACATTCTGCTGGGTTTCCAGGTAAGAGACACACATGCTCCGTGTCGCCATGACCTGACCAGTAGCAAGCAGTCACATCGCCCTGAGATACACGTGTTGGTAATCCAGTACTTGGGCCTACACGTTGAATGTCCCAGATGACCGCTGGGATTTCGGCGTAATAACCAAAACCAGCGAATTCAGACATCAAGCTGATTCCTGGTCCGGATGTGGCAGTCATCGCGCGAGCTCCCGCCCAACCCGCACCAATTACCATGCCTATGGCGGCCAATTCGTCTTCCGCTTGCACAATTGCATAAGTGTTCTTGCCGGTATCAGAACGGCGAAGGTCTTTCGCGTAATGGGACAGTTTGTCCGCCAAGCTAGTAGACGGGGTGATAGGATACCAAGACATCACTGTCATGCCTCCATAAATTGCACCGAGAGCCGCAGCGGAATTTCCGTCTATCATCATGAGACCTTCAGTGGCACTACTACGCTCAACCACGTAAGGATCTGTTTTCGTCAGGTTTTGGGAAGCCCACTCCTCAGCTGCAGTGATCACGGAAAGGTTAAGTTGAACAAGTTTGTCGCGGTTTGAGAATTGCCATCGTAGTGCTGCCTCTATTTCCGTTATTTCGATTCCAAGGACATGTGCAAGCACACCTACGTAAACCATATTGGCAATGTATGGGCGCATAGAAGCCGATACTGGTGCCTCCTTGGAAAGCTGTTTGGTCGGCATGGGATAGTAGTTGAGGTCTCCACGAGTCAGTTCGTTGACAGCGCTTTCGGGGTATAAACAGACTCCGCCAGGTTGTATTTTGGCAATATCATCAGGCGCAGTTGCTGGGTTCATTAATACTGCGATTTCCGCTCGTTCGCGCCAAGATACGTACCCATCTTGGCAGCAGCGAATGGAGTACCATGTGGGCATACCCTGTATATTTGATGGGAAAAGGTTTTTCCCGCTGCTTGGAACACCCATCTTGAAGAGTGCGCGCAGAAGAACCAGATTGGAGGTTTGGCTGCCGGATCCGTTGGGGGTTGCCACCAGAATGGAAAAGTCGTTTATCACCTTACCATTTCTTTTCTGCTCACTGCCGATGTTTTCAGTTAGGGGGTCAGCGATGACCATTTTATCTCCATTGTTCTTGCTGTAATTAATGATTGTACTGTGCATCATTCATGAGATTTCGGATGTAAAAATGCCCCTGGCTCTGAGCAACTCGGTGTGTTCCAAAAGGGCATTGCGAGCATTTTCGATGTCACCAGTCATAATACCGGCGACAATTTTTTCGTGATACTCCCATACCTCGCGCAGGTAATCGATGTCCGCATACACGTTTAGTTCCACTGCCTCGTAGGCTTCCCAATATGCTTCTAGAAGACCCTGAACGAAGGGGTTATCTAGTTTTTTGAAGATTCCCAAGTGTAGAGCACGGTGCTCTTCATGGGGAATTCTTATAGGTGTACCGTCTAGTTTTCTCCGTGCGGACTCAACTAGGTCTTGTAACCTTATTTTTTCTTGGTGATTTAGTCGTGCAACTGCATCTGATAAGAAGCTGACCTCCAAGTGGTGTCGGAGTGCACTGAATGCGCTAAACAGGTTACTATCTATTGCTAGTGCGAAAAGTAGACTGTGTTTTATGGCTGGTAGGAAGGTGTATTCTACGCACTGAATGCCGGCGCGTGGTTTAACCTCCACAAGACCAAGATGTCGGGCAACTTCCAGCTGCTCACGCAATTTGCTCATGCTCAATCCTAGATCCGACTTGAGCTTTTCTAGCGTGGGGAGCCTGTCTCCAGGACGGAACTTGTTGACAATCAAGTAGCGTATGAAATCGGAGTCAAATCTTGACGCTATCATCTCGTTTAAGTGGATTGCACCAATCTATTTCTAATTATTGCAGTAATAGGAGTTAATAGTTTGATTAGTTTAATAATAATAATAGTAATCATCAGATTAATTGATTACCTTAGTATTATAACGCATCAGTATCACCCTCGTCAACTACCCAACTCAGGTATAAATCTCGTCGGCGCTTTGACCGTGGTATACTCGCGCTTTGAGTAATAGGGAGGTGTATCTATGGTGAGCAAAAAATTATTGGAGATACTGCGTTGTCCGTCATGTGTGCAGCAGTCGCAAGGTATTTTGGAAATGGCGCACGACACTTGGTTGGTGTGTCAGGAAGATGGTTGTGGTCGTAAGTATCCCATTCGGGATGATATTCCTGTTATGCTGATTAATGAGGGTGACAAATGGGTGCAAACCACGGTCGAGGAGCTTCCAGTACCGCCTTTGGGAGATTGATTAGTGAATCGGCAATATCAATGGTAATCTGCTGTTTTTTTATGATTCAATCAAATCGTCGTCTGGCATCCAAGCTCGGAGGGCGTCAGGAGTGACCACACTGCCATCAGCCTGCTGGTAGTTTTCCAACAATGCTATTAATGTGCGTGGTAGGCCAAGTCCAGATCCGTTGAGTGTGTGTACGAATTCGGGCTTTGCACCTTTTCTTGGCCGGAAGCGCGCGTTTGCTCGACGCGCTTGGAAATCACCGCAGTTAGACACTGAAGAAACCTCCAGCCACTCATTACATCCTGGTGCCCAGGCCTCCACATCGTAAGTGATACGTGAACTGAAGCCGAGATCACCTCCACACAACCGGCGTACTCGGTAGGGAAGGCCGAGCTCTGTGCAGATATGCTCCGCATCGGCAACCATTTTGTTCAGAACTTTTGATGATTCCTCCGGTTTGCTTAAAGCATACATTTCTACTTTGTCAAATTGGTGGCCGCGTTTGATTCCTCGTACGTCCTTGCCTGCAGCTATTTTCTCGCGCCGGAAGCAGGGTGTGTACGCGGTGTAGTAACATGGCAGCTCTTCTGCTGTGATGATTTCGTCTCTGTGCAGATTGGTGAGTGGCACCTCGGCTGTGGTCACGAACCAGATATCATCTTCGGCGTCGTGGTATATGTTGTCTGCGAATTTGGGGAGCTGTCCGGCAGTTTCAAAGTTTATCTCTTTTACCATAAACGGTAGATACCGCTCTGCATATCCCCGTTGCGTGTGCTGTGCCAACATGAAGCTGATGAGTGCTCGTTGTAAGCGCGCTCCGGCGTTATTTAGAACGTAGAACCGGGAACCGCTTAATTTGACGCCACGTTCAAAATCGATGATGCCTAAATTTGATCCAATTTCCCAATGTGGTTTTGGGGTGAACTCGAACTCTCTCTGGGTGCCAACAGTGCGTAGAGTCACATTGTGCTTTTCGTTTGAGCCTGAAGGAGTTTCGGATTCTGGTATGTTTGGCATTTCCATTAAGAGGGTACGCAGACTAGTTTCGACTGTTCGCAGTTGCTTGTCTAGATCGGCAATCTGCTCACCGACAGCGCGCATTTCTGTGATTCGGGATTCACGGTTCAGCTTATCGTGATGCCGACCAATTTCTTTGGAGACACGATTGCGCTCGGACTTAAGAGTCTCAGTCTGTTGCAGGAGATCGCGGCGCTGACGGTCTAACGCCAGTATTCCCTCTAGGTCAGCTTCAGAGTCGCGAATCTCCAGAGCAGCTCTTATCTTCTCGGGGTGTTTGCGGATGAAATTGATGTCAAGCATGTCATCCTCCCTGTGTTACAGTAGTTTTGAACTGTTCTTCATCCATTGTGTGGCGAAGGGCTGGTAATGTTCGCAATCATAATTATTAAGATGGTATAAGTGACCGCACTATAGGCCAAGATGCGTTTTAGGTTATCCTATTGGCGGTAGTTATCTAGTGCAATCGCCGTGCTTTCCATTGACTTCCCTCGCCGCCGGTTCTCCGAAGGGATTCGCGTGGCGAGGGGTATTAAGCGTCCTTTTTGCGCGTATTTAGCGCGGATTATAAACGCATCTTAGCTGCTTGTACAAACTGAGCTTGTCTGTACGTTCCAGGATAATCAAGCAAGGACACGAGGTATCAGGGAGCATTGTGACATGATTGTAATTCGGGCGGCTATAATGGGGGTGTGACCAATTCAGAGTTAAGGTGTAAGGCTAGCCGGGTACAGCAAATCCTGATGCAAACCTATGGGCAACCAGAGTGGCGTAAAGCTCTGTCAGCCTTGGACGAACTGATTTCCACCATACTTTCCCAAAACACTAATGACAATAATCGAGATCGAGCCTTCGATGCGTTATGTAGTACGTTTGAGAACTGGGATGCAGTTCGCGATGCACCTGCGAAAGAAGTGATAAATGCCATTCGGCCTGCTGGGTTGGCGAATCAGAAAGGCCCGCGCATACAAGAGGTGCTACGTCAGATTACCGAGGAGAGAGGAAAACTATGCCTTGAATTTCTTGGTAGATTGCCTGTTGAGGAGGCACGTCAGTGGCTTTTGCGCTTTAAGGGTGTGGGTCCAAAGACAGCTGCAATTGTACTTCTATTTGCATTAGAGATGCCTGCTTTTCCAGTAGACACTCATGTCCACCGTGTAACCGGGCGTCTAGGTCTACGGCCACGTAGAATGAGTGCGGAGACTTCACATGGATATTTGGAGGAACTGTTCCAACCGCGACATTACTATAATTCGCATTTGAATCTTATCCAGTTGGGACGGGAGGTATGCCGTGCGCGCCGTCCAAGATGTTTGGAATGTTCACTTCGCAGTTGCTGTGATTATTGGGCCTCTGTAAATATTTCAGACTCTGTTCAAGGTGCCGAAGCATCTAAGTTATCCGCTGAATAGTGGGATATGGCCGAGGGCGTATATGTGCTTCCATTGTGAACGATCGCCCTCTGTAAGGATAGCTGCTTCGGCTGTAACCTGCGCGGCCGCTTTTGACATCAGGAGACGCATTGCTTGCAAAGTGGAGCCGGTGCTGATTACGTCATCTACTAACACTATGCGTTTTCCTGTAATCATGGAACGGTCCTTTTCATCAAGATAGAGGTGCTGCGGTTTGCCGGTGGTAATTGAGAGTGTCTCGGCTTGTAGGCTATCGCCCATGTATGGCTTGTGGGTTTTACGGAGCACAACATATGGTTTCTTGGCGGTTGCGGCCAGTGAGCAGATTAGGGGGATACTCTTTGCCTCCGCGGTTACTAGTACATCGTAATCGATGTCAGCTAGGTCATAACTCAGTGCAGCTGCAGCGGCGTGTACAAGTTCGGTGTCACCGAGTATATTTAATACAGCTATACGTAGACCAGATCTAATTTTCACAAGCGGTAACTCGCGGGTTACGCCAGCTATTTCCATTTTGTATGCTTTTTTGTGGGTACTCATTTTGACCTCTGCGAAGAAAAAGGTTCCTTAAAGTCATAGATTCCATCACTTATACTACACACAGGACCACAGTTTGGGCATGTTATCGTGTGCTTGCTCTCGCTGAGTTCGGTGCTGTAGCAGTGCTGGCAACGGAAAAATGATTGGGTTGGAGCGATTGGCCCTACTGGGTGCGCGTCGGCACGCAGCATCAAGCTAGGTGATAGTTGCCATAATTCACCACTACTTTGGAGCACTCCATCTGCAGTTGCAAGCCAATGTAGCGGCACAATGCGTTTGAGGAGTGGTATTCGAAAGTGGGAAATACTGCGTTGTTTACGGATTGTGAATCCCGCTTCATGCAGCCAGGATCGCATGCTACGTGGGCAAAAATTAAAATTAAGCTTTGAGAATTCTATTGATTCAGGGCTGAAAGGATTCCAGCTCTGTCGACCGAGCCAGTATCGAAGAATCGCCTTAACATTGCGTTTATTGGCAAACTCTAGAACAAGGGCTCCGGACGGCCGCAAGGTGGCTCTAACGCCTTCCAGAGCTGCGCGTGGGTCTACCAGGTGGTGAATTACCCGAACCATTAAGGCGGTGTGAAAAAGACCGGGCACGAATGGCAGGTGATAAACATTGGCGACCACGTATATGAATCGGGGCCCACGGCCTAACCTCTCCTGTGCTTGCTGGAGCTGTGTGCGGGAATAATCCAACAGGACTACGCGTTCAAAGTGATCAAGTTCTCGGGTTAAGCGACCGGCACCGGCGCCGATTTCGAGACAGAGTGCACCATTCTTTGGAAGCAGGTGTCGCAGTGAGATGCGTTCGACGAGGTCTTCGTAAGCGCGTCCGCCCTTCTCCCAGAACTCAGTCTGATAGTGAGAGCCATCGTAATCACAAACAGGTTTACTTGTTGTCGCATCCATCATCGGGTATTGTTGGTATCAGCCTCTCTTTTTAGCGTTTTCTTTAAGAGTGAACGCACGATTTGTGGGTTCGCTTTGCCGTTCAGGGTCCGCATCACCTGTCCGAGTAGCCAGTTGGTGAGGGAATCCTTGCCGGAGAGAAGGCTCTTCACTTCCTCAGGATGATCTCTGAGAACATCTTCGACCGCTTTAGTGATTGAGGCTACATCGTTTACTTGTTCAAGCTCATGTTCGCTGATAATTTCCTGTGGTGTTGCTCTCGTTTCTAGCATTTCGCGCATCACTTGCTTAGCGCTGTTGGCGCTAATACTATTTGACTGTAACAATGCTAACAAGTCTACCAGATGCGCTGGGGTGATATGCATGTCCTCTATTTCTATTCTAGCGTTGTGCAACATGCCGAAGAGCTGACTTGTTAACCAGTTAGAGATTGTCTTTGCTTGTATAGGTGGGTCTGTCTTTGATCCTCTGTCGACTGCACCTTCGAAAAACTCGGCCACTGACCTCTGCCTTACCAGCACCTGGGCATCGTACTCGTTTAGCCCCATGCTGCGGAAGCGCTCTAATTTTTCGGTCGGTAGTTCTGGGAGTTCATCTCCAATCTTTTGCAACCAGACAGGATCAATTTGCACTGGCGGTAAATCGGGTTCGGGAAAATAGCGATAATCGTGAGCTTGTTCCTTGCTGCGCTGGGCAACTGTAACTTCCCGTGCTTCATCCCATCCAAGTGTTTGTTGCTCTACAGTCTTTCCGGCGGTTAAAATGGATATCTGTCGGTCGATTTCATATTGTGTGCTGTGACGAAGTGAGCGAAAAGAATTTAGGTTTTTTATTTCAGTCCGGGTATTTAGTTTTTCACTTCTGGTCTTCCGAACGGATACGTTGGCTTCAAACCGAATGACTCCTTTTTCCATATTGCCGCTGTTGACTTTCAGATAGGTCAAAATACTTTGAAGCTCCTTAGCGTAGGCTACCGCCTCTGAAGCTGAGCGAATGTCGGGCTCACTTACGATTTCCAACAGCGGCACGCCAGCCCGGTTCAAATCGACAAGTGACATACTCCCGGCCCCGGAAACTTTGTCTCGGTGAATTAGCTTGCCCGTGTCCTCCTCTAGATGAACACGGCGGATGCGGATTTTCCGTTTTCCAGCGGAGGTTGATATGGTGATGTGACCATTTGTGGCGAGTGGTCTCTCGTATTGTGAAATCTGATAACCCTTCGGTAGATCTGGGTAAAAGTAGTTCTTGCGTGCAAAGATACTCTCGGCTGCCACTTCGCAATGCAGTGCCAGCGCTACCATTGCTCCGAGATATACTGCGCGTTGGTTTGTGACTGGGAGTGTTCCTGGCATACCTGAGCATACTGGGCATGTATACAGGTTCGGATTTGCAGTAGTCGAATCCACCACGCGGCAGCTACAAAACATTTTTGATTGTGTTAGTAGTTCAGCATGTACTTCTAGACCGATAACAGCTTGGTGATTCATAGTCATACGTGCTATTGTACAATCGATCGGCTCTCAATCAAGTGTACGTCTGCATTCGATAAGCTCCGTCTTTCTCCTCTATTATGTCTTGATTTGTTAGGGTTTGGTAGGGCACTATGGGCGCATTATCATCGTTTATTATGCAGAAAGCAAGCACGCACGGTGAAGATGGGCTGACTTCATGTATACTTCGGGGATGGGGTCGGTGCAGTTGCACTCTAACTGGGCGGAAATTGACCTATCCGCAATCAGTGACAATGTACGCTTTTTTTGTGCGCATACGGATGCACGGGTCATGGCGGTGGTCAAGGCAAATGCTTACGGGCATGGGGCTGTGCCAGTTGCACAAACCGCCTTGAAGGCGGGGGCGTCGTGGTGTGGAGTGGCGCAAGCTGAAGAAGCACTTGAGCTTCGTCGCGCTGGCTTGGAGTGTCCGATATTGCTACTGGGTTTTGCTCCGGAAGCAGGTCTGGCGGAGCTAATTTCATTAGGGGTATCCCTCTGTGTATGGGAATCTAGTCAGCTTGAGAAAATCGCAGCAGCTGCAAATGAAATAGGGAATACCGCTCGGCTACACTTAAAGATCGATACTGGAATGGGCAGACTTGGCGCCAAGCCAGAGGATGCTCTGGCGCTTGCGCGCCGGTTGGAAGTTACTGAGTACTTGCAATTTGAAGGATTGTTGACACATTTTGCGCGGGCGGATGAGAGAAACCTAGGACCAACGGTGGAGCAGGAGCTATGTTTTGATGATGTCCGAAATGCACTTAAAGCAAGTGGGCTTCAGGCCGATTTGGTACATGCGGCTAATTCCGCGGCTACGCTTGTACGACCGGAATCCCACTTGGATATGGTTCGCGTTGGTATTGCAATGTACGGACTTGACCCGTCCGCAGACTGCCCTTGCCCTGAAGGACTCCGTCCGGTGTTGACGTGGAAGGCACAGCTCGCTCATGTTAAGACTGTTCCCAAGGGATCGGGCCTGAGCTATGGCCACCAATATGTCACGAGCGGTGATGAGATAATTGGTACTGTTACTGCAGGTTATGCTGACGGCTACCGACGTCTGGGAAAAAAGGTTGTACTTGTGGGTGGAGAGCGTGTTGCGGTCCTGGGTAGAGTATGTATGGATCAGTTTTTGGTGCGCCTTGATGGTGTTCCCAATGTGATGGTTGGTGATGAAGTTGTCCTGCTTGGCGATCAGGGTCAGGAGCGACTCTCGGCAGAAGAGCTTGCTGAGCGTTGGGGTACAATAAATTATGAGGTGGTTTGCGGTATCGGGGCGCGCGTGCCTCGAATCTGTATCTAAATATAACTTTGGCAGAACTTGAGCATTTTCTCTCTATTGGGGACCCTAAAGTGTCTGCCGATTGTAGTTCAGAAACTGGATATTATTGCCTCGGGCTCATGGCGCTTGTTGGCAAAACAGATGCCTTCGACTGCTCTCTTGGGTCTATAAATCAATGGCGGCGTACATCTTTTTTCACTCGAATATCAATTCTGATTCGTCGCCTACGTTGCATGTAAGGAAGCGTCCTTGCAAATGTGCACCACGGCCTATGAGTGATTTAGTGATCATGGCGTTCTTGATTTGTGTCCCTTGATCTACAATTGAATCCCGGATGACTGATCCATCGATTTTGCAATTTGCGCCTATAGTTGCAAAGGGTCCAATCACAGAATGTTTGATTTGTGCATCGGGATGAATGTTGACGGGTGGCACTATTACATATCCGCGTGCGACGATCTTATCGCTGTTATCGTGTCCGTGCTGCAGCAGGTATTTGTTTGTCTGTAGGATGCTGTCCGGTTTTCCGCAGTCCTCCCAGATGTCGACTTCTTGCACGCGCATTTGCATGCCATCATCTAGCAATATCTGCATTGCGTTGGCCAAGTAGAATTCGCCCTTTGTCTGTACATGATTACCGATTTGTTTCTCAATTGCGTCCATGAGGCGGGCACCATCTCGAAGGAAATAGAAACCTACTACCGCTAGATTATTGTTCATTGAATCTGGTTTTTCGATGATTCTCTTGACGTAGCCATCCTCATTGGGTACAGCAACTCCGAACCTTCTGGGGTCCTTAACTTCTTTCACCCAAGCGATTGCATCGGAGGGCTCGGAATGTATGTGCTCCAGATTGGCTTCCACTATTGTGTCTGCGAACACTATGAGCACGGGACCGTTGACATAGTCCCTGGCTAAGAGCACAGCTGTCGACTGTCCGCTGAGTTCATTTTGTTTGAAGAATCTTGTCTTGATGTCCGGGTGTTTTGTGTTTATAAACGACTCAATCTGATCGCTCATGTAACCAGTAATTAGAATGAATTCCTCTACTGCTACGTTGCGGAACATTTCCAGTACGTGGCTAAGCAACGGGGTTCCGGCTATGTTCATCAACGGCTTTGGTTTGCTAAAGGTATGTGGTCGAAGCCGGCTTCCGACTCCAGCCAATGGTATGATGACTTTCATTTCAGTTCTCCACTAGGGGGTCCTGCTGATGCCAATCCGTGGCTAGCTGGAATTTGTGTGCTACCTTGAGCAGACGTTTTTCCTTAAATGCCGGTCCGAGCAACTGTAGTCCTATTGGCAATCTGTTTTCATCCATGCCGCATGGTAGTGATACTCCTGGTATTCCGGCTAGGTTAGCTGACAACGTGAAAATGTCCGAGAGATACATTTGTAAAGGGTCTTCAGTTTTTGCACCCAGCTTGAACGCCGTAGTCGGTGTGGTCGGGCCTGCGATGACATCTACCTGATCGAATGCAGTATCAAAATCTTGTTTTACGAGTGTACGTACTTTCTGGGCGCGCAGGTAATAATCATCATAATATCCAGTGGTGAGTGCATAGGTGCCTAGCATGATACGTCGTTTGACTTCAGGCCCGAACCCGGTCTTGCGTGTATTTACATACGTTTCCCATAGGTCTTTGCCATGTTGGCGCTGTCCATACCGAATGCCGTCATAACGGGCGAGATTAGCTGAAGCTTCGGCGTTTGCAATAAGGTAATAGGCAGGAAGTGCATGTTCCGTACGTGGCAGGCGTATAGGCATAATTTCCGCTCCGAGTTTAGCTAGCAGCTTGATCGCGGCTCGCACCTGTTTTTCTACTTCTGCGTCTACACCACCTACAAAGTGTTCGTTTGGAATGCCAATGCGCAATCCTGACAAATCGCTTGGCTCAGACAATGAATCTAAGTAGTTTGGGGGTTGTGTTGGAACGCAGGTTGCGTCAAAAGTATCTGGTCCGGCCAGCGTTTGCAGAAGTATCGCTGCATCTTCAGCGGTGCGTGTAAGGGTGCCAACCTGATCAAAAGAGGATCCGAAGGCAATCAGTCCGAAACGAGAGATGCGGCCATAAGATGGTTTAAGTCCTACTACTCCACAAAGAGAGGCGGGCTGGCGTACGCTGCCCCCTGTGTCAGTTCCAAGGGCACCGAAGGTTGATTTGGCAGCGACTGATGCAGCACTGCCGCCGGAGGAACCACCCGGGACTCGCTGCTGGTCCCATGGATTGTGCGTAGGGCCGTAACAGGAATTTTCGGTTGAGGATCCCATAGCGAATTCGTCTGTGTTCGTCTTGCCTAGAAATACGGCTCCGGCTGCACGGAGGCGTGCGCTGGCAGTTGCATCATAAGCGGGCATGAAAGCTTCTAGCATTCGTGAGCCAGCTGTAGCAGTGATATCGGCTACGCAGAGAACATCTTTTATAGCGAGAGGAATTCCGTTTAAGCGCGAGGGTTGTTGGGTTAGCTTACCGCGACGCCACTCTACCCATGCATGGTCTGCACTCCGTGCCTGCTGCATGGCTCTCTCTGCAGATACTGATATAAAGGCATTGAGGTAAGGCTCGGTTGCTTCAATTCGGCGCAAACACGCCTCTGTCAGTTCTACGCTGGATATATCACCGGCGATAAGCATGTCGCTTACGCGCCTCAGTGTCTGATTAATCAACTCCACGATTTAGATATCGGCCGAAGACGCGGCGAGGCGATGGTTTCAGGTTTCATCTAAAATTGCCGGCACACGAAAGCACCCCGAATCAGTTTCTGGGGCGTTTTTGAGTAATTGGTCTTGCGTCAATGAATCGTGCACTTCGTCTTTACGGAGCGCACTGTGTTTCGTGATTACGCTGTGTGTAGGATCAACATCAGTAAGATCAAGTTCACTTATGAGGTTCACATAATCTAGTACCTCAGAGAGTTGACCTCTGAATTTCTCCGTTTCGACCTCAGTTAGCTGCAACCGGGCTAGTTCAGCGATGTGGATTACTTCTTCTGTAGTGAGCATCAGGTCATTTTCTTCTGTGAGTTAGCAACAGGCGTCGGCTATTCTACCATTATACCTATGGCTAATGCAGCCGCAATGTAAATGTGTCAATTGCTGAGCCATGCGAATGTGTTACTTGTTTAGACTACGTGTTGGTTCTGGAAATATCTCCTGCTGTTATGTGCCGTACGATTCCATCAATTGAATCTAAGAGTAATGCTCCATCCGGGTCTATACCGAGAACGTTGCCGTCTGTCGAAGTCCCATCTGGATTTAGCACGCACACTCGTTTACCGCGCCACATCATATGTTTTTCCCATATGGATACCAGGGTTTTGGTGCCCATGTTTGAGGAATGCTCGGAAACTGCGCCAATCAGCTCACGCAGCAATTCTAGTCTGTCAATTGGATGCCCGCTCTGTTCCTCCAAGCACGAAAATGGGTGTCGTGTTGTTGTTCCTGCAGGTGGTCCGGAACTTACGTTGATGCCGATACCGAGGACGACCCACTCAGTCCCTGCCGTTCCATGGCTACTCTCCCCAAGAATGCCGGCCACTTTTTTTCCATTTATCCAGACATCGTTGGGCCATTTCAACTTAGGCTGTAGGTTAGATATGGACTTAATGGCTTGGACTGTGGCTATGGCACCCAACAGTGCAACATGGCTGATTTGTCTGGATGGTAGTGCGGGTCGTAAGATAATGCTGACAGCCAGTCCGCTGCTTGCAGGGGTGTACCATTGCCTATCGCCGCGCCCGCGACCAGCGGTTTGCTCATTAGCCACTACAATCGTTCCTGTGGGTGCACCGTCGCATGCTAGCTTAATGGCTTCCTCATTTGTCGAACCAGTGGATTTAAAATAGTATAGTGGATAGCCATATGGTTCTTGGGAAAGTGCTTGCTCGATCTCGGAATGTGAAAACGAATCTGTCTGCATTTCATTATTCTAACGGGCTATTGTGCATCGTCAACCCAGTCACTTCTGGTAGAATCGAACTATATGAGGAATATTTGGGCACCTTGGCGCATGAGTTACTTACGTGGAGATACTGAAACGGTGGATTGTATTTTTTGCCAGGCGATGGATAAAGTTAATTCAGAAGAGACCAATCTTGTGGTATATCGTGGCTTGCGAGTTTTAGCTATTCTGAACAAATATCCATATACCAACGGGCATATGCTGTTGGCACCGGCTGCCCATGTATCTTCGCTTGAGGACTTGTCAGGTGAGGTTATGGCAGAACTGTCAATGTTGTGTCAGATGTCGTTGCGCGTATTACGCAGGGCGTACAATCCAGATGGCTTCAATGTTGGGGTGAACATCGGCGCAGCCGGAGGTGCAGGTTTACCGGACCACGTGCACATGCATGTGCTTCCTCGTTGGGAGGGTGACACTAATTTCATGACTACAGTGATGGAAACACGAATTGTTCCTGAAGAATTGGCAGAGACACGTGGTCGATTGCGGGATTTGATGTCTGATTTGATTAATGTTGATGACCAATAATTGATGACAACTGCATGTTTGCGATTTCTTTATGCGTTGACGAAATGAAGCATTAGCATCTTTGTGAATCGCTTATACGGATTGGTAATCGCTACCGTTCTGTGTCGTTGTTGATTTTAGATTATATTTACCCTGGCGCTGCTTCGCAGGCGAGATTGTGTGCTTGCTTGATTTCCTGATCTATCTGGTCTGATTTGGCTAAGTACCAATGGACATCATTTGCTACGCATCCCTCTGCTATTGCCTGCCATAGGTCACGGTTTTTTACAGGATGACCAGATTTTGTTTTCCAATTGCGTCGTTGCCAAGCGGGCAACCATTGACTGGCTCCACGTTGTACGTATTCTGATGGAGTGTATATGTTAATGCGTTGGCCACCCGGAGAATTACTTAAGGCGTGCGCTGCCGCTAGTAGTTGTAGACGATTAGAGGTTGTGTTTGATTCTCTTCCGGAAAGTGTGCTAATTTCTTTGTGATTGTGTATCACTACTGCCCATCCACCGGAACCGTTTGTTCCGCTGCAAGAGGCGCCGGTGAACATACGGATTGCATTTGTTTCTGTAAGTGTGAAGTCGGCCCTAGTAATTGCAGCTTTCGCCAAGCTGTCAGCACGTTCATTTAACGGGTGACCAGCGTGTCCTTTAACCCAGCGCCAGTGTACTTCATGTGGCTGTATAACGGAAGACAATGCCTCCCATAAATCCTTGTTGGCGACTGGACGTTTTCTGCGTGTTCGCCATTGCTGGGATTGCCAGCGGGGGAGCCATTCAGTAACTCCTTTGCGGAGATATTCGGAATCCGTGTAAAGTTCCACTATACACGGACGTGTTAGTTCGCCAAAGGCTTCTATAGTAGCACGGAGCTCCATCCGGTTGTTTGTAGTGTCGGATTCTCCTCCATTGATTTCTTTCTGGCGAGTGCCGAAACGTAATATTGCAGCCCACCCGCCTGGGCCAGGGTTTGGGTCGCAAGCACCATCCGTGTAGATGGTTACAATTGTGGGTTCAGTACTTGGCACTTTAGTTGTCTGAAAATGGCTAGCACTGGCATGAGAAAGCAGGTGTTTGTCCAAAGTTCCTGTTCAATATGCTCACGCATGAAATTTACTAAGATTGGGTACTGTCTAATGCGTAAGAATGGAATGCTTTGCCGATTCAAGGTCATGAGCAGTTTGGTTGACCGATAAATTACTCAGGCTAGCTGTTCTTTGAGCCAGGATATCGGCTTAACCGGAGAGGGGTCAACGCCGTAAGCGATTGCGAGATAAAGACTGACATAGTCACCGTAATGTAGGACTGATAGCATCTGTGCAAGGCGCGATTCGCCGAGCCCGTGCACAGATGCGGTGTTGTAGCCTTTCTTTGTAAATAAATTACGTGTAAGTTCAGCACGATGTCGGTTGCGAGGATGGCAATGCGCGGATTCAAGAAACAGTACGAAAGTTTGGTCTATAAGTGCTTCCGGGTATCCCAATCCGGCTATCGCATTATGATTCATTTCTGGAAGATGTTCAAATTGTGCCCATGCCTTACTATTTTCGGCAATCTGGCCGCGCCAGCGGCGGGCAACAGGTGTTAGGGGATCGGCGGAAATTAGAAGTACCATGTGGTCAAATATCTTTTCCGCCATTCTTTTGGCGGGGTTTGAGATGATAGGCGATGTGGTGGTTAATGAATTTTGCTCCTCGCGCAGTACCTGTATCGTCTCTTCCACATCCTGGCTAAAATCGCGGACTGTTTCCATTCGTACAAGGAGTCCTAGTGGTAACAGCAGCGAATAACCAAGTGCAGCTCTCGGTTGACTATCATATTTGAAGCGCCAAGCAACACCGCCGTATTCCTCAGTGAGTTTGGCAATTTTCCCGCCGGTTGAAATACTCACAATCTGTGCACCGAGGTTGTGAGCATCTGTAAGCGCTGCGAGGGTCTCCTCTGTTTCTCCAGAATAGGAAGAGGCTATGACTAGGGTATCAGCGCCAACGAAGGTAGGTAACTGATAATTTCGATTGGAAACTATAGGTACAGGGCATTCTTTGGCAAGCAATGTTTGCAGCAGAGACCCTCCGATTGCCGAACCTCCCATACCTAGAATTACAATGTTGGATAGTTCAATTTTTGGCGGCAGTGTGAGACCCATGACGTATTTCCATGCAGACTGAAGCTGTGTTGGCAGCTCGTCTATGTGAGCAAGCATGTTTTTTGGATCTAGTTCTTTAATGTAGTTTTCGTCGTCGAGGTTCAATGTTGTCTTCCGGGTTTCAAAACGAAAAGGATTAATGGCCACTACCTTTGTGTCATTGTAGCGTAGAAAATTAATGTATGCTTGAGTTGGTATCTTCTGATTGCATCCGAGTGATCGTCTCTGTTTTTTTCAATAATTTGCGCCTGCGGGCTAGTAAGGAGATTGCATAGCCTGCGCTGAGGATGCTAAAGACAGCATATCCCATTATCATGTAGATTGTAGTGTCAGGTGTGCTTTCTTGTAGAAACATTAATTAAGTGCTCAATTTATTCAATAGACGTGATTGCATAGCGGCAACTTGTACAGTCAATTGTTCAAGTCGTATACGGTGCCATAATAGGGTTACGTATAAAAACGTGAAGGTGAAAAGTGAAAAGAAAAACGCATTGCGCATTGGAGGGGTCATTTCGAAGTTCCCTTCAGCGGACGGGTCGCTGCTTCCAATAATTACTGGGTGTATTGTGCGCCATATTCGAATTGCGGCAAAAGTAAGTGGTACACTAACAAACGCTACTATTCCATACACGGCCGCAAAGGTCCGCCTCCGTTGAGGGTTTTCCAGGCTCTGTCTCAGCATCAGGTATGCAGCGTACAGAAGCCACATAATTGTTGCTGTAGTTAGTCGTGGATCCCATGTCCACCAAGTGTTCCAGATTGGGCGCGCCCATACAGAACCGCTGACGATGTTCATGCTAGTAAACACTACACCGATTTCAACAGATGACAGGGCAACATGATCCCATTTTAAATTTCTTGTCGCAAGATATAGAATGCTACATATTAGCGTAATTAGGAATGCCAATGCGCCTATCCATCCAGAGGCAACGTGGTAATAAAATACTCGTTGTACGGCGCCCATGACAATCTCAAGAGGAGCATAAACAAATACCATGTAAATGGAAAGTACTAACATTAGCATGCTGCTAATGGTTAGAATTCGGAGATGTTGATTTGGTTGCATCGAGTTATTCCTCTATCAAGTAATCGAAAGTCATGATTGCTATAGCAAATAGAATTATATCGTATACGACCACCAAATTTAGTGGTCCGGATATATTTCCCAACGCATTGCCCTCCAAAATCCCTGCGCTAGCTTGTACTGACGCTATTATCACAGGCACTGCAACAGGGAAAAGTAATATGGGAAGCATGATTTCACGAGCTCGAGTATGGATTGCTATGGCCGCCAACAATGTTCCTACTACAGTGTAACCTAGTGTGCCTAGGACAAGGACTACCAGCAATAGCGGCGTAAATAGGGACATATTGTACAGTAAGCTGAACAGAGGAACTACGATACTTTCTACAATGATTATAAAAATAAATGTGCTGAGCATCTTGCCAACAAAAAGCGCGCTGCGGTCTATTGGGGCCAGCAGTAATCCATCTAGTAAATCACGATCCTTTTCCGCTGCAAATGTGCGGTTAAGACCCAGAGTGGCGGCAAATACGAAGGTAACCCAGAGCACGCCGGCGGCTACGTTGTCGCGCGTAGCCCTGTCTAATTCAAGAGAAAAGTTAAAGATTAAGACTACTAACAAAGAGAAGATGAACATTGCACTAACGATTTCCTTGTGGCGGAGTTCCGAAGTTAAATCTTTCCACATTATTGCTTGTACTGTGCGCCAGAAACTCGCTTGTGGACGTTGGCTGTTCGCAGGTTTAGGCATTTACTATTTCTCTGTATTTGTCCTCTAGCTGCGTCGGAGTTAATCTGATGCTGCGTGTCTCAAAAGCTATCTGTCCTCTGGAAAGAATCGCTACTCGTTGACTTAACGCTAGTCCCCGTGCAGAATCATGTGTTGTCATCAGTAGGGTGCATCCAGCGGTGGACACAGAGCGAAGCACATCGTCGAGCATGATTGCCGCATCCTGATCCAAACCGGTGTAGGGTTCATCTAATATCAATACCTGCGGATGGTGTAAAGTCGCGCGAGCTATTGACAATCTTTGTTGCATTCCGCGTGAGAAAGTGCCCACTAAATCATGCCGGTGTGCTGACAAGTTGACTTGAGCTAGGACTGTACTGATTCGTGGCTCAGCTGTTACCAAGCCGTAAAGCCGTGCATAAAAACGCAGATTCTCTTCAGCGGTCAATTCTACATAAAGCAAGGGCTTGTGGGAGACTACGCCTACCAACTGGCGGATAGCGGATGCGTGGGTTGACAGGTTCAAGCCAGCCACGCTTACCTCTCCTGCATCGGGTCGTGATAGCGTAGATACAATTCGTAAGAGCGTTGTTTTGCCGGCCCCATTGGGACCAAGGAGGGCGAGAAAGCCACCTTTTGGTACACTTAAATTAATATCGCGTAGCACTGGTTTTAGTCCGAATGTTTTTGAAAGCGAGTGGATATTAATCACAATGTTTATGGATATTTTGAATAATAATATTGGTACGCTATAGGACGAATAGTTGGTTTGCTGTGATTGATGCCAATCCTATACTTGATTCATCAGCGGTAACTTTTGGTATTTCGGGTGTTAGCCTACTACACGGATAGTGATGGGTCATCGTCATGTTGCCGTCAAAGGTGTGTTCAATTGTCAGACTCATGGTTACTAGTATCTGGCTCGTTGGTAGTAACAGGTTTTGTGAATCCAGCAGCATCAATCTGTTTGAGTGTCTCAACTCCATTGGCAAGAAGTCGCGCGCGCTCCGACTCATAAACGTCTTGGTCAATTTTTCCGGTAGAGTGTTCAAAATCTAGGTCGGCTATAGCGGTCAGTATCCTGACGCGGCGTGCTTCTAAGAGATATCTCTCTCTGTTGAAGTCATTCTTCTTCGGGGTTGGGCGAACAACTGGAAATATTATAAAGATGGCAATAGCCAGAAAAAGTGCCATCGCGAAAATTAGAGAATCCAAATTCATTGTTGTTCTATTGGTTCAAAAGTAGGTCCAGAGCGTTAGTCAGATTGTTATATTCTATGGGACCTATGACAGTTCCAGCTATAGTGCCATCCTGAGCAATGATATAGGTCTCTGGCACACCCTTTATTCGATAGTCCTGTGAAATCGATGTACGTATATCTGGCCCATTTGGGTAAGTGACACCCCATTTTTTGAGATAGGCCAAAGCTTCGTTTTCTGTGTCCACATAGTTTATTCCTAAGAACATTACTCCGTGATTCCTGTACTGGCGCCAGGCTTGTTCGAGGGCGTCGGCTTCTAATTCGCATGGTCCGCACCACGAAGCCCAAAAGTTTATTACGATTAGTTGTCCCTTGTGATCAGACAGGGTATAGCTGTCGCCGCCGAAAGTGGTTAACGTGAAGTCAGGCGCTGTGCCCCTGGACACTGGTCCGAGAGTCGTCTGGTATAGCTTAATGCCTAGCAAGAGCATCAGTGCAGTAAACAGTCCCCAGACAAGGAGCTTTCCCCAGAACATACGAGGGATGCGTTCTTTATCGAGTTTAGGGCTAGTATTTCTTAGGGTAGTCTGAGTCATCGCCACTGCTCTAGGTCATTCTCCAACTGGCCTATATATTCTTCCGCTCTCACTTGCTTGGCAATGGACTGCTTGTACATGTGTTTTTTGCGGAATATATTATGGTTCGTACGCAATACTAAAAACCAAGCAATGATAATTGAAACTGGTGGGAGTAACCAGAACAACATATTGAATCCCTGCGTTGGAGGGTGTGCTAGAACACGGATCCCATAGCGATCGGAAAAATATTGCTTGATTTGCTCTTCATTCCATCCGTCAGCCAATTTATCACTGATGTCGTCTCTCCACTGAGCACATGCTTTAGTGCCACACACATCCAGGGGTACGTTTTCGCACACTGGACAATAGAGTTGCTTCGCTATTGTGTTGACTTCGTCATCGCTTGGTTGAGCATCCTGTGCCGAGACTTCTCCAAAACAATAGAAGATAAGCAGTGAAGTGATTCCTGTACTTGCTAATAGTCTAAACATGTAGAGTAATGCGAACCTATGTTTTGTGATGATCTTTGTGTCACAAAACTATATCTGGAGGATTGACGGAAAGCGATGTTGACTGTCGGTAGAGAGACGGTCCGCGATTTGGCCAAGCGGCTACAAGTGTCCCAAGAATAAATATAAATCCACCGAACCATAGCCAGTTCATAAGCGGATTCAAATAAATCTTGAATGTTGCGCTCTCTGTGCCAATCGGCTTCCAGTCAACTAGCAGTACATAGAAATCTCCCTCTAGGGTACTGTATAAGCCTGGAATAGTCATAGGCTGCTGGCTGTCTACATAGAAATCGCGTCGCGGATAAAGTTCTGCTACAAATTTGTCGTCCTTGTAAACGCTGACTATGGCTCGTGTAACCCGGCGGTTGTCTTCGGTATCGAATTCTTCTATTTTGTTGTAGATCATGACATAATTCTCGATGTTAATCTGTTCTCCATATGCGAGAGTACCCTGTGTCTCAGCCTGGAACATCTCTATACCAATGATACCTACTGCCATGAATATCACGCCCAAATGGATGACGTAGCCACCATAACGACGCCGATTTCTAGCAATCATATTCCATAGTGAGCTGAGGAGATTACCGCCAGTCGCTTTTCTGCG
This sequence comes from Anaerolineales bacterium, assembly GCA_022450585.1. Classification (GTDB taxonomy): domain Bacteria; phylum Chloroflexota; class Anaerolineae; order Anaerolineales; family UBA11657; genus CAJWGI01. The sequence continues at coordinate 101,328 of JAKUPR010000001.1, forward strand.
TGCGCTGGCACCGCGATAAAACTCATATAGGGTAACGCACAACACGAAAGCTGCAAGCCACAAGCTTAGTAGGGCCACTGCATTTGTGGTTCCTGTGGTCAGAGCGTACACTGGGAAGATTAGGGAAAATACAGTTGGTTTCCAAATTATTTTCCCGAGTCGTCTGGCTGTGGTTACTCGCCATGCAGTCAGTGGGGCTATTCCCATTAGTAATAGGAGCGCGGCGAATTGAGGTCCAGTGGTGCGCTCGTAGAATGGTGGTCCCACGGTCACTTTCTGTCCCGTGACCAATTCAGAGATAATCGGATAAATGACACCCCAGAAGCATGCCAATAGTATTCCCATGAATAGCAGATTGTTGAGTAAGAAAAGACCTTCTCTTGAAAGCCAACTGGTAAGGATATTTTCGCTATCTAGGCGATTCCATCCCTTAAAGAGGAGCGTTAATGATATTGTAAATGTGATACCTATGAAAACAAAGAATAGTGGACCGATGGCGCTCAGTGCGAATGCGTGGACTGAGGAAAGAACCCCCGAGCGGGTAAGAAAGGTGCCGAAAATGACCAGTGCATAGGTGAGTATGATTAGAATCATATTCCATCGCTTAAACATTCCGAGTTTTTCTTGAATCATAACTGAGTGCAGAAAAGCGGTACCAGTTAGCCAGGGCATGAAGGCGGCGATTTCTACAGGATCCCATCCCCAATATCCTCCCCATCCTAATACATCGTACGCCCAACGACTGCCCAGGAGCAGGCCGAGTGATAGAAACAACCAGGCAATCAGCGTCCACCGGCGTGTTACACGAATCCAGAGATTATCAGTACGACCAATTGCAAGCGCTGCGATGGCAAAGCTATAGGGGACAACAAATCCGACAAATCCCAAGTAGAGCATAGGTGGATGGATAATCATTCCCGGGTGGCGCAGTAGCGGATTCAAACCTTGGCCGTCGTTAGGGACGAAAGGTTTGGCTCCCGGTGGGGCAAGGAATGATGCTTGGATGTGTCCAGACTGATCTATCCATAGTTTGGTAAAAGGGTTTTCTACAAATACATTCAGGCCAATAAAGAAAGCTAGTGTGGTCATCGTGGAAGCTATTACAAAGGGTTGCATGTCGCGCTCGTTGTGCCAATTGCGAAGCATTACTAGGGCGGTGTATGTAGACATTAGCCATGCCCAGAATAGTAGGCTCCCAGCTTGGCCGCCCCAGAGCGCGGTGGCCTTTAGATACCATGGCATTGCATGGCTAGAAACTCTTGCCACGTATTCGATTTCAAAACGCTCATTTATCAGTAAGTAGGTCATACAGAAACACGCAAATGTTAGCAGGGGCCATACTGCAATGGCTGCGTTACGTGCGGAATCTACCCATTTCAATCGGTCTGACCGTGCGACAGACAGGGAGACCGTCGCAGCATATATGGCGCAGAGCAATGCTAGCATCATGGCCGTGAAACCAAAATCTGCAAGCGAATATTTGGAGAGTAAGTGGGTCACTTGGAGTGAAAGCTAATCGTTGCTCGGGTGTAGGATTTATCGTTTAATCCGGCTTGTCACTTGGGTATAGTATCATCCAGCGACCTGTTCGGGTAATTCATCGTCATATTTTGTGGGACATTTGAGCAGTAGCGTGTCAGCAGCAAAAGTGCCGTTCTCTGTTAGATACCCATCCATTATAGCTTGAGCTTCGTTTCGCATTAGGTCGGGCATTGGTCCATAGTGAATCACGTCTATTCGTGCAGTATTAGGGTCAGCAACTGCTTGATGGAGTACTTTTGCGAGGCCTCCCTGTGCATTCACCTCTGTCTGATCTCCGGGTACATTAGCGATTGTGAAACGCAATTCCATCGAGTCTGGGTCATACGTAATACTCTTGCCCAATACTGCGCCGGAAATGCGAACGTTCTGGCCGATCGCTGTTGCGCCCTTTGATTTTAATTCATCCACGCTGTAGAAATAGTGGCTTGTGCTCTGGGTGGTGCTTACAATCAGATAGAGGATTGCAACAGCGATAAGGATGCCCCCAAGGATGAATTTTTTTCGTTGTGGTTTTGGATTAATGAGAGTGCTATTGACTGATGTCATGGCATCCTCTCTCTTTTTCGGCATGTTTCATGGTCGAGTTCCACCGTAATTTTACCTGATGAATCTTGGGAGGAGTGGCTCCAAATAAATTGCCTAACGAAACTCAGTTCTCGAATGTAATAACAATCATATATAACATGAGTGTGTTAGGCGGTAAAAAACTTCGGGTAAGTGGCTAACGAATCGTCGGGTTTAGAGAGCTGTTGGTTGTTCGTGCAGAGGATGGTATTTGCCCCTAAATCGTGACTTACCGTAGTAGACTGTGAAAGAAATCCATGCATTCGTTGCCAGGCGAACCCTGGCGTTGAACTTCCTGGGATTCTTTCAGTAGCGCTTGGTTACAGATTACTTGAGCGTTACCAGGTAAGCTATGAGGTCAGCCAGATCCTGTTTGCTCAACGTCTCACCGTATGTCATTACCATAGTTGAGGGTGGATACCCGTCAACAACAAACGCATCTGGCAGGACAATTGATTCGCGCAGATACTGCTCTGAGTTGGTAGCGGTACCTGTGTAATTTGTTTCTTCAATACGGGCGGAGGCACGTGTCCCGATACCTTCCCCATTGGGGTCAGCTTCAGCTAACCATGCTGGACCTACATCTGTCTGTACGTGGCAGGCTACACATCCTAGAGTGGTCGTCAACTCCTCGCCAGCCTGGGCGTCTCCGTTTGGAAGCACGGGTGTGCTTAAGTCTGTACCTACTGGGTCGATAGGGTTAGTGACTACCTTCTGTACCGTTGGGGCAATGCCGAGTTCGTATGCTTCTCCCCAGTTGAGGACAAAATTTGTTAAGTCTCGTACCTGGTCTATTCTCAATGGACCACCAAACTCTTGACTCCATGTAGGCATTCTTTGTGGATAGGTTGTGCCGGCAGAAGGTACAGGACGTCCGCCTGCGATTGTAGAGTAGAGGAAATCGTGAAGGGTGCCGGCCCAGCCGACCTCGGCGACCCGCGTACCATCAAACATTTCTTGAGTGTTCAAGCCTGGTGCGAGTCCGGGTAGTCCTTGTCCTTGCGGGCCGTGGCATCGTGTGCAATTGTTTTCAAAGAGGGCGGCTCCGGCCTCTATGGAACGACCCTCGAATCCTTCCTCTGCTTCGGCCATGCGAGCGGGTTCATTAATTAGCCAAAAGGCGGTTATAATCGAGGTGAGGACTACGGCAAGGGTGCCAATGGCGGTTCGCCAGGTCATAATCTACTCTTCGTAGCCTGAGTTTTCATGCAAGAATACAAACTGAGAAAAACTGTTATCACCTTCGTTCCAGAGTACACGGAACGTAATTTTCTTCAGGCCTACTTGCCAATCCTCAATAACCATAATACCTTCTGATTCTGGTAGTTCATCATCATATTTGTGAAGTTCGTGTTGGAAAAGTTCCAGTAGCTCTCCTAATCCCTCGGAGGGTGCATTGTCCCATTGTTTTGTCGTATACTCTCCAGCTGGCAGCTCTTCAAATGGTGTGCCGCGGAGCGGCCCAGGGTGTGTCTGTGGTACCAGTGCAGCTACTACCTCTTGGTCTGCAGACGATGAGACTGCATAGTATGGTGTTCCCATATAAGTCAGGGCAGAAAAAGCTACCACGCTTACCGCTGCTATCGTTAGTCCTATGCGGCGGTGAACATAACGTCGGCTTGGCCCGACTTCCAGATAAGGTATTACAAAGACGAGATTGACAAGAATACCGGGTGCAATTACGCCCCAGAAAACTTTGTCTCCGAGCTTGAGCATACCCTGCAGCCAGAGGAAATACCATGGTGCGGTGGTGTGAAGCGGAGTTACTTGAGAGTCTGCGTGTGGTTCTAATGGGGCGTGCCATCCTCCTACTGTGACCATCAGGATGAGGAGACCTGTCCACATTACAATCCAGTAGATTTCCTTTGTGGCTACATCTGGCAAGAAGTAGCTGCGTTTATCCATAGGAATCTTGCGAGCGGTGTCCTCGCCCGGATTTTCTTCCCCGGGTGGCAGTGAATGGGCGTGAATAATCACTTTGTAATAATGTACTCCGAGAAATATGAAGGCAATCAGAGGTAGAGCGAAGACGTGTAGTAGGTAAAAACGCAATAGTCCGTTGGTACCGAAGTCCGGTCCTCCGCGTACTAACAGGTTCACCTCCCGGCCAATGACAGGTGTTGCCTCGGCCATGGATGCGCCTATTGTTACTGCCCAGAGTGAGAGCTGGTCCCATGGGAGCAGGTACCCTGAAAATGACAGGAAGAGCGTGAGAAGCAGCAGTACCCCGCCGGTGAACCAGGTAAACTGACGTGGCTTCTTATAGCTTCCAGTTATAAAAGTACGCAACATGTGAAGTAGTACCACCATCACCATAAATTCAGCACCGAGTCGGTGCAAGTCTCGCATCATCATCCCGAAAGGAACGTTGCTAATTATGTTAATCATGTTCTCAAAGGCGACCAACGGTGAGGGTGTATACCATAACATCAAGACTAAGCCAGTAATGGTTTCGAACACTAGGAAGTACACCGATAGCCAACCCAATCGGAAAGTTGGGTAAAGCGTCATGACTTTTTTGTGGAAATAGGTTGGCCGCATGTGCATCCAGAAACCATCGGCGTGTGGTTTGGTGCGCGGGTTCGGCCGTTTGGGTGGATCTCCGCGCAACACTGAGCGTATTTCCTCAACATTGAGTCCGGCTGTGAGCCGCAGGACGGCCTCATCGGTTTTCGCGATTAACGTGGGCACTAAACCTTTGGCCTTTATGTCATCAAGAATAGGAATGTGAACTTCGAATAACGCCATTTATAGTATCCTGCGGATTTTGCCAGTGACGGAGCTAGCTAAGTCCCGCCTCCAGGCTCAGTGTTCGGGGCTCCTTGGATGCGTTGGCCCGTATCGATTCGTAGTGCTACGGCACCTTCTGGTATTTCAACCGCGTCGCCTTCTTCAACTTTTCCTGAGCCCATCAAACCTGATTTTGCCAGCACGTTACCCTGTGCATCGACGAATTCAAACGGGAAGGCATCAAGGTTACGAGTGGCGGGGCCATCAATCCTTGCTCCTGTAGTCAGGTATTTGGATCCGTGGCATGGGCACTCAAAGCGATCATTGGTAGGTACCCATTTATAGAGACAGCCAAGATGTACACATATTTTGTAGAGTGCTTTGACGCCTGGCTTGATCGCGTATTCGTCCGGTTGGCGACCGTCTGAGAGTCTTCCTTCGCCTATGTTGACCAACCAAATACGTGCTGCTGGAAAATCCTTTGGTCCGGCGTCTGGAGGAGGTATATCCGCTATGGGCACGTTGATTATGCCACCAAACTCACCTTCTTTGAAGCGTGGGAAGGCGAACCATACGAGCGCGCCTCCCATTTCTGCCATGAAAAGGGCTATAGATGCTCCCCACAAGTAATATAGAAACTCACGTCTTGTTAATGGAGGTGCTACGGCTGCTACATCAGAGCTCACAATATTGTTTCCTCATTGACAGAGTTAGTAAAATCTATCACAAAGGTGTCCTACTGTCAAATATCATTGTTGACAGGGCACAGAAAACTAACATAATCTTATTTAGTAACATGATTTCTATTCCATCTCCAACGCTTGTGTCTTCAGCGAAACAGTTACAAGCTATGCTAAGAGTTCTTCTGGTGCAGCCAGCGGTGGCTGTGGACACAGAGTCTAACTCCATGCATGCTTATCGAGAAAGGGTATGCCTGATTCAATTTTCAATCCCTGGGTGTGATTACATAGTGGATCCACTGGCGATACAAGATCTTACGGTTTTGCAACCTCTTTTCGCAGATGATGGTATTGAAAAAGTGTTTCACGCGGCTGAATATGACATGATTTGCCTATGGCGTGATTTTGGATGTAAGGTGAGAGGCCTTTTTGACACTATGATGGCTGCGCGCGCGCTCGGTTGGGAGAGAGTCGGGTTAGCGGCTATTTTAAGAGAAACATTCTCGGTTTCTGTGAGCAAAAAGTTTCAGCGTGCAGACTGGGGAAAGCGCCCGCTTTCCGCTGACCAGTTAACGTACGCTCAGTTGGATACGCGTTACCTTCTGCGGTTACGTGAACATCAGTATCAAGAATTGCACAAGCGTGGGCAGTGGCCTGAGGTGCGTGAGGAATTCGAGCGTATTTCTCGAGTGAGCTCCCGTAACCGGGCCGGGATTACTATGAACGAGCGGAATACCGAGGGATTTTGGCGTATCAATGGTGTGCGCAAACTCAGCAAACGGGAATGTGCAGTGTTGAGAGAGTTATATATATACCGAGAACTTGTAGCCGAGCGCATTGATCAACCTATCTCCAGAGTTATTGGCGATGGGGTTCTACTCAGGATTGCGCAACGTAGTCCGCGGGTTGTAGGGACATTGCGGGGTGTACATGGGTTGAGTGGAGGTCAAATCAAGAAGTACGGATCAGGAATTTTGCAGGCGGTCCAACGGGGTCTTCGGGCGAGACCTCTTGTACCTCCGCAAGTTATTCGCGGTGGTCGCAGTGTGTCAGCTCGCTACCAGGCGCTTCGCGAGTGGCGCAAGCTTCGGGCACAGCGGCGTGGGATTACTTCTGATGTGATTCTAGCGCGGGAAGTGATGTGGGCTCTGGCACAGGCAGCCCCTACTAGTATGGCAGAATTGGATTCGATTCCTGATTTGGGCCCCTGGCGTCGCACTGAATATGGCGAGGAGATTTTGAATCTCTTCGCTGAGACTGATTCAAAATAATTGCTGGGTCCCTAACCCATCATGCTATAATCCCGCCCCCGGGAGAGGTGCCAGAGTGGATTATCGGGACGCTCTCGAAAAGCGTTGTGGCTTTTCGGTCACCGTGGGTTCGAATCCCACCCTCTCCGCTTATTTTAAACTAACAGGGCCTGCGCAATGCAGGCCCTGTTAGTTTAACCATTGATCTTAATCTTAAGCGTACATGTAAGTTTGATGTGCGTTACTCACGGCCAGTTATTGAATCGGCGCCCTCCAAATCGGGAAGGTTAAAGAGATAGGGGCTATTAGCTGGCAACAACATCACGTTTACGTCCTCGGCTAGTTCCTGCACGTAGGTGTATTGCAACAGATCGGGGTTTGTGGTGAGTGCATTGCCGATCGCCTCCAGAGCTGTTGCTTGGGCCTCAGCTTCAATCATGATACTCTTAGCTTTACCCTCAGCCGCGATTACAGCAGCATCGGCCTGTCCCTTTGATTGCTCGCGCAGTTGCTCTGCCTCTTGTTCCCGCTGCCGTACGACGAATGCCTGGCGCTCTACCTCTTGCTCGGCAATCTGCTTCTGTTCAATCACAGATGCGTACTCTGGTGTGAAGGTGATGTTGCGCAGTACAAAGTCGTCGAGAATCAGACCATTCTCATCTAGAACAGAAGATAACTCCAATTCAATCTCCTGAGATAAATCGTCCCTGCGGACGCTGTATATCTCCTGCACGTTATACCTAGCAGCGGAGTCACGGGCGATACCGCGCACCTTTGGCCTAATCAGGGAATCGGTGTAGCGATTCTGCCAATCAACGTGTACGTCTACTACCTCGCTAGGGTCGATGGAAAAAATCACGGATGCGTCAATCCGTACCTCTTGACCGTCTGCTGTGCGGGCTACGATGGAATCGTCCCCTGCAATTTGTCCCTCGGCTGAGGCCCCGGACATCGTATATGTCTGTTTTGCAATTGGATATGTCTTTACGCTTTCAAAGAATGGCACCACGAATCGCAAGCCGGGTTGCAGAGCCTGCGAACGTAGGCCCGTTTGCTGCAACGCGCTGATGACCACACCGCGCGTTTCCGGTTGGACGAAAATTAAACCCTGGCTTACAGTCGATAGAACCAATGCAAGTGCCAGAGATCCGACCACTAAGCTGGCAAATGAGCGTGCCCGCCCTCCTCTGGCTACGCTGGCGCCTGCAAATAGAACACTTCCAATTACCAATAGCCAGGAGAGACTGGCCAATATACTCACAAGATTTGCAACGTTCATTTATTTGAGTCTCCCTTTAATGTGTACAAATGTACAAGTTGTGGTGATTATAACATGCCTAAGGCGCTGCGCCTACATACTTTTGCGGTAAAATCAAAGTACTCTTGTTGTTGACATAAGGGAGGCTACGATAGCATGGGAATGGAATTTGATGGAACAGTACATATAAAATCCGGGCGAGAAAAGGTCTGGGCTTTTTTGATTGACCCAGAGGCAGTCAGTAAGTGCGTCCCCGGTGTCAACAACTTGGAGGTAATAGTACCTGACAGGAAGTTCCGCGCGACGGTCGTAGTTGGAATAGGTTCTGTCAAGTCAAGCTTTGTGATGGATGTCGAATTCTCTGAGTTAGATCCCCCCAACCGTGCGAAATTGAAGGCTCACGGTAAAGCGCCTGGCAGCGCGACGGATGTGATAAGTGAAATGATTCTGGTTGAAAACCCAGATGGTTATACTGAGCTGCAATGGAGTACGGAAGTACAAATCATGGGTACTATTGCCAGCTTGGCAGCTAGGTTCGCTCCGAGCATAACAAAAAAGCTTTCCGAGGAATTCTTTTCTTGCGTGAGGAAGAAACTAGAGGCATGACAATGCTGACTTGTGGGTTGTGTCGTTGTTATTTCACCACCGAGTAGTAGCGTCTTCTGAGGACGAAGGGTTAAATATAGTGTGCGGTCCAGTGTCTAATCTACCTAAGTGGTGGACAAGGAGTTAATTATGAGTAATCGGGGAAATGAAACAGTCACCGAGGCCCAGATTGCGGTGCACTGGCAGGAGGAAAAGTACCTTTACCCTAGTGACGAGTTCGTGGCTCAGGCGAATATGAGTGATGCCGATATATATGAGCGATTCGGACTTGATAATTTCCCTGATTGTTTCCACGAGTATGCTGATATGTTGAGCTGGTACAAGCGTTGGCATACTACGCTAGACACTAGTGATGCGCCTTGTTGGAAATGGTTCGTTGGAGGAAAAATTAACGCTAGTTACAACTGCGTAGACCGGCATCTGGAGGCCTATCGTAACAAGGCGGCCATAATTTATGTTCCTGAGCCCGAATCCGAATCTCATGAAGTTGTCACCTATCAGGAGCTCTATGTGCGTGTAAACGAAATGGCGTTGATGCTCCGTGATTTTGCTGGTCTAGATACTGGTGACCGAGTGACGATACATATGCCTATGACCCCAGATCTTCCAGTAGTAATGTTAGCCTGCGCGCGTCTGGGCGTGATTCACTCTGTGGTCTTCGGTGGATTCAGTGGAAAGGCTTGTGGAGAACGCATTGCTGATTCTGGAAGTAGGGTACTCATCACCATGGATGGTTACTATCGAAGTGGCAAAATGCTAGATCACAAAGTGAAGGCCGACGAGGCTGTACAAATCGCCGCTGACTATGGGCAGCATGTTGATAAGGTTTTGGTGGTGCGACGTTATGCAGGTCAGTACCAATCTGAGACGCCAATGATCAAAGGGCGAGACTACTTTGTTGACGAGCAACTTGCTGCTTTTTGTGGTAAGCGTGTGGATCCGGTTGAGCTTCCGGCGGAGGCGCCACTCTTTCTAATGTACACCAGCGGAACAACGGGTCGTCCCAAAGGTTGTCAACACAGCATCGGTGGTTATCTTTCTTATGTGACTGGGACTTCGAAGTACATTCAGGATATTCACCCGGAAGACGTATATTGGTGTATGGCGGACATTGGATGGATCACTGGTCATTCCTACATAGTCTACGGGCCTCTTGCACTTGCTGCTACAAGTGTGATGTATGAGGGTGTACCCACTTTCCCAGACTCTGGACGTCCATGGCGCATTGCCGAGCGTCTAGGTGTTAATATTTTTCACACAGCGCCTACTACGGTGCGTATGCTGCGCAAATCTGGACCAGACGAACCAAAAAAATATAACTTTGAATTTAAACATATGACAACGGTGGGAGAGCCGATAGAACCTGAGGTTTGGCGATGGTACTATGACGTAATTGGTAAGGGAACCGCATCTATTGTTGATACATGGTGGCAAACCGAGACAGGAGGTTTCCTGTGCAGCACCATGCCAGCATTACATCCGATGAAGCCTGGTAGCGCCGGACCGGCTGTGCCAGGTATTCACCCAACTATATTTGATGAGGATGGTAACACTGTAGAGGAGGGTTCAGGAGTGGCTGGAAATATCTGTATCCAAAACCCATGGCCAGGAGCCTTTCAGACAATCTGGGGCGATCGCGATCGCTATGTGCAAACATACTATGCGAAGTATTGTAGAGATTCGAGTAGTACTAACTGGCAGGATTGGCCTTATTTTCCGGGTGATGCAGCTACACAGGCTCCAGATGGTTACTATCGGATTCTGGGACGTGTTGATGATGTGATTAACGTTGCAGGACACCGTCTTGGTACAAAGGAATTGGAGTCGGCGTGTATGACGATTTCGGAACTGGCTGAGGCGGCTGTAGTGCCAGTAACCGATGACCTCAAGGGCAAGGTGCCGGATGTCTATGTATCTGTTAGACCTGAATCTTCGCCGAGCAAGAACTTGGAGACTGCTGTGACTAGTGCAATTGAGACGGAGATCGGCAAAATTGCGCGTCCGAAAAATGTGTGGATAGTGCCTGATATGCCAAAAACACGCTCAGGCAAGATTATGCGCCGAGTTCTTGCTTCCATATCCAACGGTAGTGATGTAGGTGATATCACCACTCTCGCTAATCCAGAAGTGGTTGAGCATATACGTCAGATGGTGCAAGGATAAAGTTGCTGGCAGCCACTCCGTTAGAGCTCTTCGCTCGCTTGGCTGAACTCGGTATCTCTGTGGCTAACTGCGAGCATCCGCCAGTGTTTACCGTGGAAGAAAGCCGTGCATTGCGTGGCAACCTACCTGGTGGGCACTGTAAGAATCTCTTTCTAAAGGATAAGAAAGGCCACTTGTGGTTGTTGGTGGTGTTGGAGGAACTATCTGTCAATCTAAAGGTCGTCAGGAGTTTGATTGATTCGAAGCAGCTATCATTTGCTAAAACTGAACTTCTGACCGAGGTACTTGGAGTGGATGCCGGCGCGGTCACGCCTTTTGCGCTAATCAACGATAAGGTTGGTCGTGTTAATGTAGTACTACAGCGCGAGATGTTGAAACATAAATTCCTAAATTATCATCCCCTTGTGAATACTGCTACTACCACAATTGGTTCTGATGATTTGCTGAAATTCATTCGGGCGTGTGGACACACACCAAAAATCATCTCGTTGGCATCTGAACAATAGAGTAATAGTACGAGTGCTGTGTATTTGTTCGTCGCTTAGACACATGGACGCCGAAAACTGTCCGGGTCTGTTACAATCCTAGCGATGAAGAAGTTACGTCGGATCTCGTAATTCTTTTTCTTTTCTGAGTTCGGGTACTGAAGAGATGACGGAAACAATCAAAGCTGCTCAGCGTTGGCTGCGCGCAGGGGAAAAGGTCGCGCTGGCAACGGTCATTGGTACATGGGGTTCTGCTCCTCGTAGGATTGGCGCAAAGATGGCTGTCTCTGCAAGTGGGGAAATTAGTGGCTCGGTGAGTGGAGGATGTGTTGAGGGTGCTGTTGCCGAAGCCGCTGCAGATGTACTGCGATCTGGGCGCGCTCAGCTATTGCATTTCGGGGTTGCGGACGATATCGCTTGGGAGGTTGGTCTGGCTTGTGGGGGTGCAATCGATGTGATTGTACAACCGTTTCATGGTGAAGTATTTGACGCTTTTCTCAACACAGGAGATACACCAAATGTGACTCTAACGGTGGTGCGTGGGTCGGAGGAATCTTTTGGTAGGCAAATGTTTCTAGACGCTGATGGCAAACAAACGGGTGGTTTGGGGTATGGACTGGACAAGGATGCTGTAGTCCAGGCTCGCTTAGCTTTGTCTGAAGGATGGTCTCGGCAGGTTGATTTAGGGCATGGGATTGAAATTTTTCTTGATGTCAGTCGGCCACCTTTGACTCTGGTGGTTGTGGGCGGAGTCCATATCGCTATTCCGCTAGTTTCTATGGCTAAGGCGATTGGATTTCGGACCGTAGTCGTGGACCCGCGTCGGTCGTTTGGGAGTGTGGATCGGTTTCCGGATGTTGACCAGTTGTTACACTTCTGGCCCGATCGCGCACTTAATAAACTGCAGTTGGATATGACCACCGCGGTGGCTGTGCTGACGCATGATCCAAAACTAGATGACCCGGCTCTGAGAGTTGCACTTCCCAGTGCTTCTTTCTACGTCGGTGCCTTGGGTAGCCGGAATACAAACATCAAACGTCGTGAGCGACTGATTGATTCCGGTGTGGCGACAGAACATATAGAACGTTTGCGTGCCCCTATTGGTCTTGACTTAGGTGGCCGTTCTCCTGGTGAAATAGCACTTTCTGTCATGGCAGAGATTGTTGAGGTTCAATATCAGAGAGAGGTAGAAAACAAATAGCGTTAAGTTGTGTATTAGAGGGCTGGTCAATCCTACTCTTTGGAAATGTAACATTTGTTTTGTGATTGGGAAATGTGCGTTCTGTGGGATAGAGCAATACGACATCTGAATTCGCATAGATGATTTGGCATAGAAGTTGTTGTACACTTAACCCTGGCTGTAGATTATTGCGTCTAAATAGTATTGAATTGAGAATAGTATTGAATTGAGAAAGGAGTAGTTAACCATGAGCTTCTGCGAAATCGAGAGTCGAGCCACAAAGGAACTTGCTCCGGGAGTCCACGCTCGGACTTTCTGGGAGGAAAAGATGCTGTTAGCGTATGTGGAGATTGCAGCGCATGCAAAGATTCCCCTTCATAGTCATCCACATGAGCAGTGTGGTACGGTGTCATCCGGAGAAATTGTGTTCTGTATCAATGGAGAAGAACGCACCCTTACTGCTGGAGACTGCTATGTTATACCTGGTGGAGTGGAGCATTGGGCGACTGCAGGTAGTACGCCTGCAGCGTTGGTGGAAGTCTTTAGTCCGGTGCGTGAGGAGTACAAATATTAGCTAACGACCGAGTCCTATAATTATAGGGTCGTTAGCCGTCTGACAGTTCGGTCTGCAGGACTTAGGTTTCTATAAGTGCTGCGATGGCGCGGTCAATCTCGTTAGTTCTTAGCAGCAAGCGTGTGTTGGTCGCCAGATATACTAGGCTTAATTTGACGCTTGTATCTGCAGTTCTCAGAGCGATTTCACTAAGTCTCGCAGGCTCGTCGTTGATTGGTTCGATTGCAATTACATTGCGGTTGGAGTTAAAAATTTGTGGATGATGCGGCGAGTGCGGTGCGGGAATTGTCGACGTGATCCACTAGTAGGTGGGACAGTGCCTTTGGAGTCACAGGTAACAGCGCGTATGCCGTCTATGTATATTACTGCCTGTCCTCATGCGTCTCCTAAACGTGAAAGTTTACACGGTCTGTTCTCAATATTAATGATGATATTGGTGTCCGTTGTTGCATCCCTGTACATTAACTTACAATATGTTTTTCACTATAGCATAATGGTCTGTATTTTGTGTGCGCTCCAGGCTAGCCGGAATATCAAGCAATGGAACATTCAGACAGATCGATAGACAAAGAGACCGTGTTATTTGAGTTGGGTGATGGAATCCGAAACTGCGCTCAGCTTATGGTAACGTGCTTGGTGGATGCTATTTATCCATCCGTTGGAATTTCCGCTGTTGAGGTATTGGAGGCGCAGGGCATCACAGTTGAATTCCCGAGTGATCAGACCTGCTGTGGTCAACCGGCTTTCAATTCCGGTTATTGGAAAGATGCCCGTGCAATGGCACGGCACACCCTTGACGTTTTCAGCGTGACGAATGGACCTATTGTGGTGCCATCTGGATCATGTACTGACATGATTGTCCACCAATACACAGAGCTCCTTAAGGACGATGCTGAATACTTAGCAAAAGCTCAGGATGTTGCTGGGAGGACATATGAATTTACGCAATTTCTGGTGGACAAAATGGGTTTGGATGATGTGGGCGCTAGATTTCGTGGACGAGCGGCTTACCATTCGTCCTGCCACGGTTTACGGGGCCTAAATCTTCGTGAGCAACCTCGGGTTTTGCTTTCCCATGTTGAGGGTTTGAAGCAGGTAGAGTTGCCATGTTCTGAAGAGTGTTGTGGTTTTGGCGGATTGTTTTCTGTGACCATGAGTTCTATTTCCGGGTCAATACTAGAACGTAAGCTTGATAATCTTGAGGAAAGTGGCGCAGACTTGCTTCTTGGTAATGACGTTAGTTGTTTAATGCATATGGCGGGAGGATTGAAGCTACGGGGCACCCAGATCGAAGTAAAGCACATTTCCGAAGTCCTGAATACACATGACTAATCTAACTTTCTATGAGCGTACTCGCGATGCGCTAGAGGACCCTACAGTCAATCAGGCTATCCGTGTGGGTGCACGTAGATTTGTCAGTCACCGTGCTTCTACGGTTTCGGGTTTGCCGGAGATGGACAGTTTGCGGGACCGTGCACGGGTGATTCGTGCTGAGACATTGAATAAGCTTGATGTGTTTCTTGCCGAATTTGCTGACAATGTCGAACTTAATGGCGGACGCGTTTTTTGGGCAAAAAATGCAGACGAAGCCAACGATTATGTGGTGAAATTGGCAGCGGCAAGAGGTGTCCGACATGTTGTTAAATCCAAATCTATGGTTACCGAGGAAATTGAATTAAATCATGCTCTTGAAGTTGCGGGTGTACGAGTCATTGAGAGTGACCTCGGAGAATTCATTGCTCAGCTAGCTGGAGAGAGGCCCTCTCATATTATTGCCCCAGTGCTGCACAAAACACGTGGGGAGGTGGGAAAATTATTTGAGGAGGAACTTAACGTCGCTTACACTGAAGAACCCATAGCTCTTAACGATATTGCGCGTTCACATCTGCGTGATATTTTTCTGAGCTCCGATATGGGCATCAGCGGAGTCAATTTTGGTGTGGCCGAGTCGGGTACTCTCAGTCTTGTGACCAATGAAGGCAATGGGCGTTTTTGCACGACGACGCCGCGTATTCATGTTGCCTTGATGGGCATGGAACGTCTGGTACCGACATTTGCTGACCTAGGAACAATGCTTCCTGTCTTGGAGATTAGTGCAACTGGACAGAGGCTTACAGTATATAACAATCTACTGACGGGACCTCGTCGCTCTGGGGAACCCGATGGCCCCGAAGAATTACATGTTGTTATATTGGATAATGGACGCAGTGATACTTTGGCGTCGGAAGTGGCAGAGATACTTTATTGCATTCGATGTGGAGCCTGCTTGAACATCTGCCCTGTTTATCAGTCAATTGGTGGCCATGCCTATGGAAGTGTGTATCCGGGTCCACTGGGATCAGTTTTGACGCCTACGTTAATGGGTTTAGAACAATGGCATGAATTGCCCCACGCGAGCACCTTATGCGGTGCCTGCAAGGAAATTTGTCCCGTGCGCATCGATATTCCAAGTCTACTACTTCGTTTGAGGGATGCTAGCAGCAAGGCTAATCACTCACCAGTGTGGATTAGGACATTGATGAGAATATACTCCATTGTTGCCCGACATCCGAAATTGTTCCAGTTGGGTATGCGCTTCGCAAGTGTATCTAGCCGTCTATTTGCTAAGGAGGATTGGTTGAATAGGCTTCCTCCCCCGTTGAATGGTTGGACCGATCACCGTAACTTTAGAGCGTTGGCAAAAAAGTCTTTTGGACAACAATGGGCTGAGCGAAGATCTACGGAGCATACCTCATGAGGCGTAAGGCCTTCTTGGCAAATGTTCAGCAGATATTAAGGGATAGTTCTTTGCCCGATGTGCAACCTCATGATTCGTCTCTTTCATCGAGTTCATCTTTTGACCCGCACGATTTGGTTGGCCAGTTTTCTCAACAAGCGAGGGAGGTAAAAAGTGAAGTACATGAGGTAATCTCCCACAAAGCCGGGTGCCAACGTGTGTACGATATTTTTTCCTCCCACAAAGCTGATAAGTTTATTAGCTGGGCAGATGAATTTCTACCAATTAAGGGAATCAATCACGGAATTGTCCAACGAGGTTCCCAACTCCAAGACAGTTTTATTCCATACGGTCCTGATGAGCGGCGCGAGACCCAACTTGCTTTGTCTGATGTTGCTATTGGTATTACGGGCGCTATTGCGGGTTTAGCTGATACTGGGAGCGTGGTGTTAACCTGCGGAAATGGTCGTGGCAGATTGGCATCGTTGTTGCCGCCAATTCATATTGTCTTGCTCGAATCGCACTTATTGTTGCCATCGCTGTCGCATTTTATTCAGTTGAACCCAGAGGCTGCTACCTTGAGCAGCAACCTAGTGTTTATCACTGGCCCCAGCCGCTCTGCCGACATTGAGCAGACGATGACATTAGGAGCACATGGTCCGAAAGAATTGCATGTGATATTGATTACTAAAGATACATAGAAACAGAAATGGTAACAAAACGTATGTTGATGGATCTCTGCGAAAGCAGAGATCATTGCTCAGGATTGAATGTGGCAGTGCGGATAGATGATAAGCAATCAAATGGCTATTAGTTTCTATCGGGTTTACTGAATGGCAGCTCGAAGATTTCTCTCTGATCTGGCTGCTATCTTTCCCTCTGATCGTTTACTGACTGAGCGCGCGCAGCTTATACCGTACGAATCGGACGCACTCACGGCTTTTCGGGCGCTTCCTCGTGCGGTCGTGCTTCCAGAATCTCAGGATGAAGTTATTGAGACCGTGCAGTTGTGCTATCGTGCTAGCATTCCTTTTGTTGCACGTGGGAGCGGCACAAGTCTTTCTGGAGGTGCATTGCCGGATGAGGATGGAGTTGTAATTGCACTGAACCGACTAAACCGCATAATACGTGTGGACGCGGAGCATCGCCTAGCTGTGGTAGAGGCCGGAGTGTCTAACCTTGCTGTGTCTAAGGCTGCTGCACCATACGGGCTGTATTATGTTCCGGATCCATCGAGCCAGTCGATTTGTACAATTGGCGGTAACGTCGCTTTCAATTCTGGAGGTGCGCACTGTCTTAAGTATGGCATGACTAGCAATCATGTACTCGGCATCAAGGTGGTGTTGCCACATGGCGATATAGTGGAGATGGGTGGTGAGAGCCTCGAGGGAGTCGGACCTGACTTAGTTGGTTTATTTGTGGGGTCGGAGGGTTTGTTCGGCATTGCCCTGGAAATTACGCTGCGACTCCTTCCGGTTCCAGAGTCATACCGTACGGTACTTGCTGCCTATAGTAGCATGAAAGATGCCGGAGATACAGTGGCGACTGTGGTGGCTTCAGGGCTTCTTCCTGGAGCGATTGAAATAATGGACAACCTGACAATTCAAGCAGTGGAGCAATCTTTTGATGCAGGTTATCCGACAGATGCAGCCGCGCTATTGATTGTGGAGCTTGAGGGAGAGGCTAATCAAGTAGAGCAGGAGTTCGTCGAGCTGGAGAAAATTATTAATAATTCCGCTGCGTATAGCGTTCGGAGTGCGCGTGACGATATAGAGCGGTCACAAATTTGGAAAGGGCGTAAAGGAGCATTTGGCGCTCTAGGGGCAATTACTCAGGCTTACATTGTGCAGGACGGTGTTGTTCCTCGGACTCAACTTGGTGCTGTGCTGTCGGAAATCGATGAGCTCAGTGTGCAGTATGGATTGCGGGTTGCTAACGTGTTTCACGCTGGTGACGGCAATCTACATCCCAATGTGCTTTATGACGGCAGCCAAGAAGGTATGCTTGAGCGTGCAGAGCAGCTGGCCGGCGAAATTACGAAGTTGTGCGTTCGGCACGGTGGTGTCATAACCGGTGAGCACGGAGTTGGTATGGAGAAACGTGACTATATGCGGGAAATGTTCGCGGAGGTAGATTTGGAAATGATGCAGCGGCTTTCTCGTGCAATTGACCCGCGCGGAATCGCAAACGTTGGCAAGATGTTTCCAGGACAGGGGGTACCGGGTGTTTGAGAGGAAATCAGTGAGGTGATGTCAGTTAACTCATCTTCTAAGATTGGATAACTGAAGGGCACAATTATGCTACCTACCTCCCAATATGAAGTACAGGAAGCTGTTCTGCAATCTTCCGTGCCATTGCGTGTCCGGGGAGGTGGCAGCAAAAGTGCTCTCTCCACTTCGTCATCTGGCGAAGCTGTACTGGAACTCTCTTCGCTTAACGGAGTCTTGGAGTACGTCCCAGAGGAATTCACATTTACTGCACGTGCGGGTACGCAGTTGTCCGAGATTGAGGATATGCTTGCGCAGAATGGGCAGTGGCTACCCTTTGATCCTCCTCTAGGCGGACGCGGGGCGACCCTGGGTGGAGCCCTTGCAGCTGGTCTTAGTGGGCCTGGACGCTACCGTTTTGGGGGCACGCGCGACTTTGTGCTTGGAGTGCAATGGGTTTCTGGAACTGGCGATCTACTTCGTGGTGGTGGTCGGGTTGTGAAAAACGCCTCCGGGTTTGATTTTCCAAAAATGATGGTTGGTAGTTTAGGTAGATTCGGCGTTGTGACCGAAGTTACGTTTAAGGTATTTCCAGTTGCACAGCAGTTTAGCACAATGGTGTTGGAATGCGACAGCCTGAATGATGCTCTAGAGGCCATGACTCGATTGTCCAGCTGTCCACTGGACATTTTTTCGATTGACATCGAGCCGCCGGCGACATTGCTAGTGCGACTGGCTGGAGAAGGCCGGGCTTTATCATTGCGGATGCGAAGATTAGGTGAGCTACTGGGTGACGGGGAGATTTTACTTGGCGAACAGGAAGAGGATTTGTGGGTACAGCTTCGCGATTTCAGTTGGCTATCGCCTGGTGAGTGTCTAATCAAGGTGCCGATTACCCCAGCTGTAATACCGACTCTTGAGGCGAGGTTGGTAGGTGAGAAATCGCAGCGTCGTTACAGCGTGGGTGGCAATTTGGCTTGGATTGGTTGGCATGGCGATGTTAATGAAATCGACATTATTTTAAGCGAGAGCAACTTGAGTGGATTGCGTGTGCTGGGGTCAGCCGGCGCGGCTTGGGTAGGTGCGCCGGCTAGTGCAATGGCGTTCGCGCGGCGCGTGAAAGATGTACTGGATAGGGAGGGCAAATTCCTGCCGATTTAATGCGTCATAATATTCCGGTGGAGCATTTTGGTGTACAGGGTGTCGCGATGGCGACCACGGTGGAAAATTGCGTGCATTGTGGTCTGTGCTTGCCAGCGTGTCCCACATATCAATTGCTCGGACAAGAGATGGATTCGCCGCGTGGCAGAATAATGTTGATGAAAACCGCACTGGAAGGAAGCTTGTCGGTGGAAGAGGTGCGCCCATTTGTTGATAAGTGTCTGGGATGCTTAAGCTGTGACGCCATTTGTCCTTCAGATACACATTATGGTGAACTACTACTTTCGTTCCGGGCGTATACTGAGGAGAAGGGTGTACGCGGAAAACTACCGGAATTCTTGCTCCGTAGCTTAGCTGTGGAGACTATGTCCCACCCGGCACGTTTTCGGATTGCAGCGTTGCTTGGCACATTGGTGCGTCCGCTCCGCGCATTATTACCTGACCGGTTGGGTTATATGCTTGACCTTCTGCCGCCCATGATGCCGACGCCAACGCGGTTTCCTGAAATCATACCAGCCGAGGGAGAGCGTCGCGCCCGGGTCATTTTGCTTACGGGCTGTGTGCAATCCGTGTTGTCCCCGGAAATCAACCGAGCAGCTGTTAATGTTCTAGCACGAAACGGTGTAGAGGTGCTTGTACCTCCTGGCCAGGGATGTTGTGGGGCACTGGCCATGCATGTAGGGAATGCGCGGAAAGCGCGTGCGCTGGCACGTAAGAATATACGTCTTCTTACTGCTGATGTTGATGCAATTATTACGACCGCAGCGGGATGCGGTTCTGGTATCAGTGATTATAAACTTCTTTTTGGTGATGCTTCAGATTGTCACTTGGCCGCTGAGTTCGCTGCTAAGGTTCGCGATGTGCATGTTTTTTTGGATGATCTAGGTTTGCGCGCTCAATTTGGAAAGACCCAATCGCAACTTCTCACTTATCATGATGCTTGTCACCTGGCCAATGCACAGGGCATTAAACAGGCACCCCGTCGATTGTTGAAACAGATTCCAGGACTTGAATTGGTGCAGTTAGATGAGGTGGAAATGTGCTGTGGTTCTGCTGGACTCTACAATATCGAACAACCAGAATTGGCCGATCAGCTAGGTTCCCGTAAGGCCGCTGTAGTACTGAAAAGTGGTGCCGCTGGCTTGGTGAGTGGTAACATTGGCTGTATCACGCAAATCGGCGCTCACTTGCGTTCGTTGGGTAACGATATGCCGGTATTACATACCATGGAGGTACTAGATCGTGCCTATAATAGTTGAGATTTGCGGACAGATTGTTGTGCGGCGGAAACGTAACTAGGCTTCGTGTACTTGCTTTGCGTGGATTTGGTTTCACTGTGAGTAAGGCGCAATGCGAATGTTATTGGAGATGAGAGAATAATGGCGAATCCAAATCGCTTAATCAGTGACGTCAGTCAGCATCTACCCTTCGGCGAAAAACGCGATACGCGCTTCTACGGAATGAACATTGTGTCAGTGGAGCAATTCGATAGGGATGATCTGGACACTATTTTCGCAGTGGCACGGGAAATGCGTTTGATGGTTGAGCGTGTTGGTTCTTTTGATTTATTAAAAGGCAAAGTTCTGGCTAATCTGTTCTACGAGTCTTCTACGCGCACATCATCCTCTTTTGCAGCTGCAATCCAAAGACTTGGTGGAAGCGTATTGCAGATAAACAACGTCACTTTTTCATCGGTTTCGAAAGGCGAGGTACTAGAGGATACTATACGCACAATGGAATCTTACTCGGATGCCATCGTGTTGCGTCATCCAGAGGAAGGTTCCGCTGCTATTGCTGCTGGCATAGCCAATAAACCGATAATCAATGCTGGTGATGGTCCCGGCGAGCATCCCACGCAAGCTCTGCTCGACATGTTCACCATTCTGGAGGAGCTCGGCCATATCAATGGCCTTACGATTACCATGTTGGGAGATCTGAAATACGGTCGTACAGTCCACTCTTTGGCGCGCTTGCTTGCCCTATTTGATGTCAAGCTGCATTTTGTCGCACCCGATATTTTGCGGATGCCCTCTACGTTGGTGGAGCAACTGAAGGCTCGAGGAATGTTGCCGTGCGAGCATGTGAACTTTGCGGAGGTATTACCTGAGACAGATGTACTCTACGTTACACGTGTGCAACGTGAGCGCTTTGAAGATCCTTCTATGTACGAGCGCGTTAAAGGTAGCTACGTCATTACGCCAGAAACAATGAAGTCTGCTAAAGAGCGAATGATTGTCATCCATCCATTGCCGCGTGTGGACGAAATTAGCATGCAGTTTGACAATGATCCACGTGCTGCCTATTTTCGGCAAATGGAATATGGTCTGTATGTGCGCATGGCTCTATTAGCTCTTGTGCTTGGAAAAGCTTAATGCTGTCTTTCATAGGAGCGCTTGAAGCCCGTGCAAATACGGTGGATTCCCTGCTGTGTGTAGGTATTGACCCACATCCGGACATGCTCTCGGAGGATACTCCGATGGCCTCGAGTGAATTATGTTTGCGTTTAATTGAGTCTTGCTCACCTTATGTATGTGCGTTCAAACCAAATATCGCCTTCTTTGAGCGCCATGGCGCAGAGGGTATGACTGTACTGAGAGATGTCATTGCTGCTGTACCGGCAGATATCCCGGTGATATTGGATGCTAAGCGGGGTGATATTGCTAGCACTGCTGAGGCATATGCCTATGCGGTTTTTGATGTGCTCGGTGCGCATGCGCTGACTGCGAGCCCGTATCTTGGTTCGGATTCATTGGCTCCGTTTATGAATCGTCCTGAGAGGGGGGTATTTGTGTTATGCAAGACCTCAAATGAGACTGCTGATGAGCTGCAGGGGCTGCTGGTCGATGGCGAACCACTCTATTTGCATGTTGCTCGAAAGGCTAAGAGTTGGAGCACGAATGAAAATGTGGGGATTGTGGTTGGTGCTACAGACCCTTATGCGCTTGCATGCGTGCGTGCGGCTGCTCCTAGTCTGTGGTTTCTTTGCCCTGGTGTGGGTGCGCAGGGCGCAAATTTAAAGGCTGCACTGGGCGCTGGTCTCAGATCTGATGGTATGGGCATGCTTGTGAGCGTATCACGTTCCATTGCATGCGATTCTGACCCCGCTGGGGCATCTGCAAATCTACGTCAGGGAATCAATGACGTGCGGCGAGCTAGTGCTTCCACATGAATTGAAACTTGCATTTTGACGGAATTGGTTTCTGTAATTTCGCAGGGTTTTTTATAGCACTCCCTCTTGCCTGAGGGATGCAATATGGGACTTGTTGTAGCAGAGTATCTTGCTGAGTATCTCCTCTGTATGTTCCCCAAGGGTTGGAGGTGGTCTGCGGATTGATATTGGCGTTGTCGGAATTTGAAGTGGCGAATTCAGCAGTGGTATGGTGTCGCCCTTGGAACCCTTAATATCCACGCGCATTTTACGCGATTGAACTTGGGGGTTGTCAAATACACTGTCAATTGTGTTGATCGGTCCTGCTGGAAGCCCGATTCGCTCGCATAATGATAGCCAGTAATCTGCATTGCGCTGCTCAAACAAGTCGTTGAGCGTGTCTGCCAGTAGCTGCCTGTTCTGGACTCGTGCTGAGTTGCTAGAGAAGCGTTCATCGTCTATCCAGTTAGGTCGATCAACCGCGTGGCAGAACTTCTTCCACTGCATGTCATTTCCAGCAGCGAATGCGAATGGCTTATCTCTTGCGCTAAACGACTCGTAAGGCGCAACATTTGGATGAGCGTTACCATGACGTGTGGGGATTTCTCCAGAGACAAAGTAATTGCTGGCTGCGTATGTGAGAAGGGCAATCTGACTGTCCAGCAGCGCCATGTCTATCCGTTGCCCCTCTCCGGTGCGCTCGCGTGCGTACAGCGCAGCCAGTATCGCATTGGCTGCAAACATTCCCGCGCTGATATCTGCTATTGCTACCCCT
>JAKUPR010000001.1:124376-164783 GCA_022450585.1 Anaerolineales bacterium
GTGGAACTCCCTCTGTGGGACCGGTTATACTCATGAAGCCCCCCATAGCCTGAATGATGAAATCGTATCCAGGGCGTGCACTATAAGGTCCGGTGTAGCCATAACCCGTTACTGTGCAATATACTAATCCTGGACGGATTTTCTGGAGTGTCTCGTAGTCAAGTCCCCAACGTTCCAGCGTACCCGTCTTGAAGTTTTCCACAAGCACGTCACCCTGGCTAATGATTTCCTTTAGGATTGTCAATCCTGTGTCGGATTTTAGATTGAGCGTGATGCTTCGTTTGTTTCGGTTTGCACATAGAAAATAGGCTGCTTCTCCCTTTTCCGTGAATGGTGGGCCCCAGTGGCGGGTATCGTCACCGTGGTTGGGTTCTTCAATCTTTATCACGTCTGCGCCAAGGTCACCGAGCATCATGGTGCAATACGGTCCTGCTAGTATTCTCGTGAGGTCAATCACTCGTACGTCTTGTAGTAATCCGGATTCGTTGTTCATGATAGTTCTTTTGCTATTTACGCTGCGGTTAATCTGTATACGAAGTTGTAAAGGGTGGTCATGCTATAATTTAAGCTCCCTAATATACAGGAAAACGCGCTCGGTGTTCTGGAGGCGGGTTGGTAGCCGACATTATACAATGGGCAGCGGGATACCTTGCTAATATCAACTAGCTTATGAAGCCAGCGAGTTTTAAGTATTTTCCCCCTGGCTATGAAAATTGTGTCGCTCAAGAAAATTAAGCTTGGCGACGATAGTTCGCTGCTTGCTTACCTGGCTGATTTGGAGGCTCATTTTCGGGAACGGGAACCGGGTGTGCTCGCGTTTGTGCCTGAAGAGGGGCGTTTTGAACGGCTACGGCGTGATGCGCATGTTCTTATGAATCAATATCCGGATCCTGCAAAACGACCGGGGCTTTTTGGGATACCGGTTGGGGTGAAAGATATCTTTCATGTGGATGAGTTTATTACGCGCGCGGGTAGTGAAGTGCCAGCAGATTTGTTGCGGGGTGCCGAGGCTGAGAGCGTACGCATCCTAAAAGCAGCTGGAGTGCTGATAATGGGCAAGACGGTTACCACTGAATTTGCCTACTTTGCTCCTGGTCCTACTCGTAACCCGCATAATCTCAGACATACTCCGGGTGGCTCTAGCAGCGGGTCGGCTGCTGCTGTCGGGGCGGGTTTGTGTCCGCTAGCCTTGGGCACACAGACTATCGGGTCAATCATTCGCCCGGCAGCTTATTCTGGGGTGGTAGGTTACAAGCCAACTTATGAGCGTATTTCACGTGCTGGGGTAATCCCCCTGTCTCCGTCGCTCGATCACATTGGAGCTTTTAGTGTGGATGTATCCGGAGTTGCCCTAGCGGCGGATGTCCTTGTGAAAGGTTGGGATTCTTCGGTTGTCAGGGCTCGTTCAGGTTTACCTCAGCTGGGTATCCCGAATGGCGAATATTTGGAATATGCGACGTCCGAAGGGCATGATCATTTTTGGGCAAACTGCAATCGCCTTCGGGAGGCCGGTTTTGTAATTAAGTCCATTTCCACTATGTTGGATTATGACGCAATTTGCACTCGTCACAATCTACTACTGGCAGCAGAGGCAGCACGTGTGCATACGCAGTGGTTCTCTGAGCATAAAGATTGCTATCATGCAAAGACCGTAGAATTGATTGAGCGTGGTCAGACTATTGCTGGCGACGATTTGGTACGGGCGCGATACGGGCGTGAGGAGTTGCGGTGCGCACTGCACGGGATGATGGATGCCAATCAGATCGACTTGTGGATTTCTCCGTCAGCGACGGGTGTGGCACCGCAAGGATTGGAAAGTACTGGTGACCCAGTTATGAATCTGCTTTGGACGCATGGAGGGCTACCTACAATTGGGATGCCATCAGGTAAGTCGTCGGATGGTCTGTACTTTGGATTGCAACTAGCTGCTCGTTTTGGAAATGATGAGTTGCTGTTTGCGTGGGCTTCCGAAATTGAAAAGGTTTTGTAACTAGTAATGAATGTATAATCAGTGAGCAAATAGGGCATGAAGTATACGCAGAGCCGACTGATTTAAATGAGTGGGTTCTACGAGCGCGCGGTAATGGATTGGGAGATTATCCACTCGAGGCTCTCCGCATGATGTTCGATTATTACGACAAATATGGATTCTGGTATGGGTTCTGGGGCAATTCCAATACTCTGCACAAGTTGTTGGGAAGGCCACCGACTTCTTATGCATCTTTTATAGAAAGAGTTGTGAGAAACAAAAGTGTGTCAATTAACAGCAATTAATATGTTGTCAGAAAAATTATGGGAGCAGGAAGGTTCTTGTGATGGTTCATGATGGTAAGTTACAGCAAATCCGGGAGAATAGATTGATGATTGCAGTTCAAGGCCTTTATAGTTCATGTCTGGTGGGTTTACATGGTTAATGTGAGTACTTCCCGCGAGAAACGAACTTTAAACTGGATGGATTGTTTGCGGTCTAGCGGTTACCGTTTAACAGAAGCTCGTCAGGCAGTCATAGATGTTTTGGCAAAAAGTGATCGAGCTTTGAATGCGACGGAAATTTTCGATTTTGCCAGAGAAGGATATCCTTCTCTGGGGTTGGTTAGCGTTTACCGTACGCTAGAGAAACTTGAAGAATTAAATTTAATTCAAAAGGTTCATCATCCGGACGGGTGCCAGAGTTACATTGCTGGATTCACAGGGCATCAGCATCTCATGATTTGCCGCGTGTGTGAACAAGCGGAATTCTTTGAGGGAGATGATCTTACTCCACTAATTGAGCATGTCTCCAGGGAGAGTGGTTTTACCATTCAAGAACACTGGCTACAATTTTTTGGGATATGCTCTGAATGTAATAACTCCGCTACATCTAATAACTTACGTAAAAAATCCTCATAGCATAAGTGTACACAGCCCAAAATAATTAACTCTTGACTTTAATGCCGAATATAGGTAAAATCTGGCCGATAATGAAAATGGTTTTCATTATCAATAGTTATGATCCTATAGGTAAGAGGTTTACATGAGCAAATTAAGACTTTTTCTTGGATTGATAATCTTGATCTTTGCCGCTGGGTGTCAGAGAGTAGATCAACAAGATAATGAGTATGAAACGGGAGGTGCAACAGATACCGGAAAACTCAAGGTTGTGGCCACGACTACTATCGTTGGCGATGTCGTCTCCGAAATTGGGGGTGATCTTATTGACCTGACTGTGCTCTTGCCGGTAGGAACGGATCCCCATGGTTTTGATCCCACGCCCCAAGATGTTGCTAAACTAGCGGATGCTGATGTAATTTTTGCTAATGGGTTGGGCTTAGAGGAATTCCTCGATTCAATGATCGAAAGTGCAGGTGTTGAAAATAAGGTTGTGTACGTATCTGATGGGATTGATTTACTAAGATCCGAAGAACATCATGATGAGGACGAAGGTGAAGAACATCATCATGAACATAATCATGGTGGGATCGATCCGCACACTTGGTTTAGTCCCCTCAACGTGATGGTTTGGATCCATAATATTGCGTACGCACTCAGTGACGTGGATCCCGATAGTGCTCAGGCATACGCGCACAATGAGGAGGTTTATGAAGCGGAGTTGGTTGAACTGGATACTTGGATTCGAGAACAGGTTGCGCAAATCCCTGAGGATAATCGCAATCTGGTCACTGATCACTCCTTGTTTACTTATTTCGCCGATGAGTATTCATTTACTCAGGTAGGTGCACTTATCCCTGGATACAGTACCGTGTCTGAACCGACTGCTCAAGAACTCGCGCAAATTGAAGACGCGATTGAAGATTTGAATGTAAAGGCGGTGTTCGTCGGATATACCGTCAATCCGGTACTGGGTGAACGAGTTGCGGATGATACTGGGACCGAGTTAGTTTTTGTTTATACTGGCGCACTGTCTGAAACTGATGGTGCAGCGGCGACTTATCTCCACTATATGCGATACAATACGACCGCGTTTGTTAACGCGTTAAGATAGTATTATTTTGAATATGTCCCTATGGGACATAAATGTTAGGTAAGCCATTGTATAGGACTTCCAGGCTTAAAGACTTGTGAGTCGGTGGCAATTATGACCATTTTGCAAGAACTACAGAAGTTATCACAGCATCTCTCAAAAAAGCGTCAACCTCATCATGCTGACGCACCCATTTTGCGTGTGCAAGATATCAGCGTTGCTTTTGAAACCGGGGTTGCGATAAAAAATATTAATTTTGAGCTCAATGTTGGTGAGAGATTAGCTATCGTGGGACCTAATGGTGCTGGTAAAAGCACCTTACTTAAGGTTATCGCTGGGATACAGCACTCAACCGAGGGTAAGATTCAGATCTTTGGCCATGATCCCGGAGGACACATTTGCATTGCGTACGTACCCCAACGGAATCAGGTGGACTGGCAATTTCCAGTGACCGTATCGGATGTGGTTATGATGGGACGGGTTGGGCAAATGGGACTATTCAGAAACCCCAAAGATCGGGATTGGAAACTGGTTAATCATGCTTTGAAAACAGTGGGGATGGATTTATACAGTAAACGACAGATCAGTCAGCTTTCCGTGGGGCAGCAGCAGCGGATGTTTATTGCTCGGGCTCTGGCTCAAGAGGCCGAGTTAATACTCATGGATGAACCACTAACCGGATTGGATGTTAGTTTGCAGGAAGAGATGTTCAGAATTTTGGACCATCTCCAGACTCTGAATGTGACCGTTTTGGTTTCCCATCATGATTTAAAAACGGCCTCTAAACATTTTGAACGCGTGATGTTATTGAATAAAGAAATGTTAGGGCTTGGGATGGCAGATCAAGTTCTGACTCCCGAAAATTTGGTAGTCGCCTATGGTGTACATTTGCATCTCGTGCCGACCGATGATGGGATGCTGGCGTTGGGTGAGATGTATGGTGATGATGGGACCTAGAAAATATAATGTGTGTGTTTATAAGATTTGGCTCGATAACAGAGTATCTGTAGGTGTAATGTAACAGTAATTATGATTGCAATTATTATGGAACCTCTTCAGTATGCGTTTATGGTACGCGGCATCATTGCTGCAGTCCTAGTAGGGATTGTGTGTGCAGTAGTGGGTGCTTATGTGGTTTTGCGGGGAATGGCTTTTTTTGGGGACGCATTAGCTCACTCGATTTTGCCGGGGATTGCTGTCGGTTATTTAGTGGGAGGGGGCATTCGTCCAACCCTGTTTTGGTGGGCGCTGATTGCTGCAATATTAAGCTCATTGGGGATAGGTGCCATTAGCCGTAGTACGAAAATTAAGGAGGACACGGCGATTGGTGTTATCTTTGCTGGTATGTTTGCTCTGGGGGTCGCTTTAATCTCTACGGTTCGTAGTTATTCCGTTGATCTGGCACATTTCTTGTTTGGTGATGTACTGGGGATACAGAACAGTGATCTATGGCTAATAATTATCTTTGGGGGATTTGTGCTTGTTACCATTTTAGCTTTTTATAAAGAATTTATGGTGCTCTCGTTTGATCCTATTCTTGCAGTAACTCTGCGGCTTCCAGTCCGGTCTTTAGAGACTCTGTTATTGGTATTGATTGCTGTTGCAATTGTGGTTTCCCTTCAAACCGTAGGTGTGTCACTGACAGTAGCTATGTTGGTGACTCCTGCAGCGGCGGCCTATTTGATTACCAATAGACTTCATGGAATGATGATAATCGGAGTATCTATCGCAACAATTTCCGGTGTCGTTGGTCTATATTTATCCTACTATCTGAGTATTGCATCTGGCGCGGCGATTGTATTAACTTGTACCGCAACATTTGGTCTGATTTGGGGTTTTCAATCTGTTCGTAGATTGTCTAAGTATAATAGGTGAGAGTATAGAATTTCCTGGGAAGCTGTCATTGAAGGTTTTTCTACCAAGAGCGTTTTGTCTGTGTCTTATATTCCCCTTGTTTGGTTGTAGGGGTGTTACGGAGGAACAGGATCCGGGGGAGAGCTTTGATGCTGCCGGTCATCCGACGGCAATGCCGGTTGCCACTCTCGAGGCATTTGCCGCTGTTGTAAACGGAAAGGCAATTTCTATATATGAATTTGATCGATCGGTTTTACGTTATGAGGCTGCATTGGAAGCGCTCGGTCTCGATCTTGCAGAGCAGGGTGATTATCGTGCTGTTGTTCTCGATCAAGCGATAGATGCGCGTTTGATTGCGCAGGAAGCTCGTGCACGTGGCTTGGATGTTGAAGATCACGAGCTGGAAAGAGCCCTTAATGAGGGTATTCAGGCGCGCGGAGGCAGAGTCGGGTTTGATGATTGGTTAGGTGCCAACTATTTCAGCGAGGATGAATTCCTGCAAGGTCTGGAGAATCAATTGCTTGCCGTCAAGGTTCAAGAAGAAGTTTTGACTTCAGTAGGTAGTGTGGCAGAGCATGTGCGTGTGCGCCACATACTACTTGGGACCCGTGAGGAGGCTGAGGTTGTGGAATCGCAACTAGCGAATGGCGCGGATTTTGCAACCCTTGCTCTTAAATACTCGCTCGACATAAGCACTCGCGTTAACGGGGGTGATCTTGGGTGGTTTCCTCGGGGTTTACTAACTACGCCGGAGCTTGAGGATGTGGCCTTTGAGTTGGTACCCGGTGAACGTAGCGGAATTGTGGAGACCGCACTGGGTTTTCATTTGGTGGAATCCCTTGGGCGTGACGAGCAGCGACACTTGTCGCCTCAGGCTGCAATTGTCTTTAGGCAAGCGGTCGTGGATAGATGGCTCATGGAATTGAGATCAGCGGCGGAAATCGAGCGGTTTGTGCCATGACGATCATGACTAGGTAGGAGCATTTTATATGGGACAACGCAGATCCTCATTTGTCGATGTACTGACCTCGGCGCTGGTTTACGCTACCATAATGATTGGCGGTCTTTATTTATATATTTTTTTGGAGCCACAGACCGTCATCAATCCCTTCCCGCCTCCGGAAATTCCGGTGCGGGCTGTGTTGGCGACAAATACTCCTACCCCGAGTCCCGCAACCCAGACGCCTACAAGCGTGCCGTTAGTTGTCTCCACTGAGGTCAGCATACCTCCTACAGCTATTGTTGTTGCTGCGGAACCTACTGTCACTCCAACTGTTGAGCCTACTGATACGCCGACGGGATTTGCTTATACTCTTCAAGAGGGTAGTATTGGTTACACTACTCAGTTTGCTTATCCTGATTTGGAATGTTCTTGGATGGGCATAGCAGGCACAGTTTTTGGTGGTGATGGCCTCGCTGCGGAAGATATGATTGTACACGTAGATGGTCCAGATGGATTTTCTATAGATGCGATTGCTGGTACCCGTCCTGAGTTCGGTCCGGCAGGGTATGAGGTGACTTTGGCTAATGCCCCACTTGACAGTGATCAGATGTACGTAATTCAATTGTTGGATGTCTTTGGTGAGCCGGCTTCTGATTCGTATGCGGTTAGCACATTCAATGACTGTGACCGTAACCTGATTTTGGTCAACTTCGTTCACAATCCCTAAGAGCGGTGAATGAGGACGATGGGCACCCTCTACCTCATCGCCACGCCGATAGGTAACCTTGAAGATTTAAGTCCACGTGCGGTGCGTATGCTCGGTGAGGTTGACCTTATTGCTGCTGAAGACACACGCCATACACGCAAGCTGCTGTCTCATTTTGAAATACAAACCCCACTGACCAGTTACTTTGAACACAATAAGCTCAGTAAACTTGATGGCATACTCGATGTGCTGCGACACGGAGATGTGGCTCTGGTATCTGATGGGGGTATGCCAGTGATTTCCGACCCAGGTTATGAGCTACTATGCTCTGCCATAGATAATGGGCATGATGTGCTCCCGGTGCCGGGCCCGTCTGCGGTGCTGTCGGCTTTGGCGGTCTCGGGTTTGCCGACCGATGCGTTCGTTTTCCTTGGTTTCTTGCCCCGAAAGGCCGTGGAACGCTGTCGTAAGTTAGCTGAAAATGCTTCTGACCGTCGCACGCTGGTTGCATTCGAATCGCCGCATCGGTTGTCTGCTGCTCTTAGGGATATCGAAGCTGAGTGGGGTGATCGTCGTCTGGCTGTGGCGCGTGAACTCACTAAGGTTCATGAGGAGATCTTTCGTGGTCCGGTCAGCGCTGCCAGAGCATACTTTGCAAATGAGCCGGTCCGGGGTGAGGTCACACTGGTTATTGCTGGACGCGCGGATGTGGTGCAACGGAAATGGGAGGCGGCTAGGGTTTCTGATTCGCTGAGAGATTCTTTAGAGGCTGGCGAGAGTCGATCAAAGGCGGCCAAGGAGATTGCCCGGAGGAGTGGTTGGCCTCGTCGTGACGTGTATCAGCTGGATTTGCCAGATTAGTGTGAATGCTGATTTCAGGACCGTCGTACTATGACGTTCTGTATCGGAACTTATGCTGGTACTCAAAAAGACATTAGGCGACACACCAGAAATCCTCCATTTCTGTAAATCCCCAACTTTGCATCCGTGCACGGATGAGTTTCCGTGCGCCGCGCGAGCCTACTGCTGCTAATACCAGGGGATTGGTGTGCTGCTTCCATAAGTGTGGTAGTTCGTCTACAGAATGAATTGTGTGACCTCGGAGTGTGCGGCCGATTTTTCCTTCGTCTATGTCAAGAAATGCGAGTACTGGAGCACCTGCGCGAATAAGGTGTTTGGATATTCGTCGACCCATTTGTCCGGCTCCCCATATTATGATGGCATTGCGGTCGGTTATAGGTCCGCGTACCAAATAATGTGCTTTGGCTCGTAGAAAATTCTCCACTGAGTAGCGAGAATCAGTTCGAGTAGAACGTTCTGGGTGGTCTCGC
This sequence comes from Anaerolineales bacterium, assembly GCA_022450585.1. Taxonomy (GTDB): domain Bacteria; phylum Chloroflexota; class Anaerolineae; order Anaerolineales; family UBA11657; genus CAJWGI01. The sequence goes on from JAKUPR010000001.1 coordinate 133,172, forward strand.
CAGTGGAGAAGCGTCTGTTGTAATTTCGCCATTGGTCTTCCAGCTTGATTGTAGCGGAGCCACAGATCGTAATCCTCTGCCCAGCCGTGATCTTCATAGCCACCCATGTTCACTAATTCGGTGCGACGTAGCATGACTGATGGATGAGGCAACGGACTTTCAATAAATATTTCTCGCCGGATTTCAGCCGGAGTGGTGAGAGCATTTAGCCATTCTACGTAACGATTAAATCCTTCTGTAACTGTTTCAGCTGGAAAGGTATCAACTAAGCAACTTATGACGCTTAGCCGTGGACATGTACGCATCTTCTCGGTTTGCAGCTCCAGGCGTCTTGGGTGGGCAAGGTCATCGGCATCCATGCGTGCAACTAATTCACCGCGACACACTCCTAACCCGTGATTTAGAGCTTCTATTAGGCCGACGTGTGGCAGGTTGATTGGGCGAATGCGGTTATCTTCCTCTGCTCGGGCTTGCAGTATTGCTGCTGTGTCGTCAGTAGAGCCATCATTTATAGCGACAATTTCGAAATCAGGCATCGATTGTTTCAGTAGGCTGTCAATTGTTTCTGGAAGCGTCTCTGCAGCATTGTAGATTGGCATCAACATGGAGACATATGGGTTACTCATGCGCTGATTTTACCGTAGCCAATGATAAGTCGTAATAATCGGAATTACACTTCATTCGAGTTGCATGAACGAAGAAATCTCAATTTGTATCATATTCTCTCTGTAGGATAAATTCTAGGTTGGCGTGATACATGAAGTGTCTATGTAATTAATGTGATCGTTCCGAAAGTTCGTATTTGTTCAACTTTATGGACGACTTGTTTTGAGATGTTGATATAACGTGCTTAGTACAGGATTAGCATTGTGATTGTGCCGAGCGCTAGAAAAGGTGCCATAGGCACAGTTGCCTTTCGGTCAAATCTTCCGCATATCCATGTAACGAGTGCTAGTATGCTGATAGATAGAGCGGCAATTAGGATAGCTCCGACGATTGCAGGGTAACCGACCCATATTCCAATGAAGAGAGCCAGCTTGACGTCCCCAGCCCCAGACTTTTCTGGACCGTATATAAATATTGGTAAAAGAAAAAGAGTGGCTGCGAGGACACCACTAGGTAGGTCGCTGCGCCATGTCCCCCTCAGGCAGGAATCTAAAAGTGCAATTGCGGCAGCTGGAATCACAACACGGTTTGGGATACGTCGCTCACGTAGGTCGGTATAGACTAGATAGAGTAGTGCGGTAGTGTACACGCCATTCATGGTGTAATCCATCAACTTGCTCCAATTATTTAGTGGTAATTCTATCTAGTATTGTCATGTTTGTCTTGGTGAGTTATTTGTTTCCCGCACGATAGTCCCTTGCATAGATTAGATGTATAGCTAAACCTATCTTCTCTTTTATAGCAATATAATTATTCTTGACCAATTTATGGATTAAGTGTCAGAGTGACGGACTAGATCCTCATAGGTCAATATGCATATTAGCTTCATTGGCATGATGTTGGGATTTGGAGATGGAATTACACTGAAGTGGCATATGTAATACCTGACATATCGAAGACATGTATATGATGCGTAGTATGTGGTGTATGGTCAGGTAATGATATGATTGAAAGTACAACAAAATAAAATTTACTCCGTAAACATGGCAACTGTTACGCCGTCGCCGCCCTCAGTGTGTCCTCCCGGTCGGAAAGATTTAACTTCTGGGTGATTGCGCAGTACATCACGCACCGCTTGGCGCATCTTTCCTGTACCTTTTCCGTGTACTATACAGACCCACGGCAGGTTGGCTAGTAGAGCTGCGTTCAGATAACGATCAAGATTTTCCATCCCATCCTCAATGTTTTGGCCGCGTAGATGCAACTCCATTCCGGGTGAGGTCGTGTTCCATTGCACAGTTTCGGATGAGTTTTGTTGTGATGAATCTGCGTGAATCTTGGCGCTGCTAGGGTGTAATTCATCCAATCCGGCTCGTATGCGGAGTTGGCCGATTTGTACCTCTGCGTCCCTTAAGCTTAAGGCAGTGATGATACCTTCGGTTTGTAACCGATCTATGCGTACTTGGTCTCCGAGGCGTAACTTATCTTCAGGTTTGTGTTTGTCGGTGAGATGGGTTTGTTGTTCTAGGTTGGAAGCTTGCTGCTCAATTTGCTGAAGTGCTTGAAGTGGTAAACCGCTAGCTCTCAATTGGCGGCGCAAGATCTTTATCTCGTCGCGAATTGAGGATATCTCATCCTGCGCTTTTCTATGTGTTTGCAATAGGATTTCACGTCGTTCTTGGTCTATGGATGCTAGCCGGCTTGTGAGTTCGGCCTCTTGTTCTTTTGCCTGTAGAAGTATGGCTTCACTTTGCTCCAGTTTATTGCGGGCTTTGTTTCTCTGTCGGTGTATGTCCGCCAGCATTTTATCGGCTTTCTGATCTTGATCGGTAATTAATCTTTGTGCACCCTCGATGATTTTGTTGGGTATCCCTAGACGTTGTGCTATGGCTAGGGCATTGGACCTTCCGGGAAGTCCGATGGTCAGATGATAAACGGGTGCTAGCGTATCGGGGTCAAACTCCACACTTGCATTGATGGCGCTGGGTGTATTGTGAGAGAATACTTTCAGGCGTTGATAATGGGTGCTTACCAGTGTTGTTGCCCCACGCTGTAGCAAATCTTGTAGTAAGGATTGCGCTAGCGCCGAACCTTCGTCAGGGTCGGTGCCTGCACCGATTTCATCGAGAAGCACCAATGAGTGCGCATTCACAGTTGCTAGAATACGGGTTATGTTTCTGATGTGGGATGAGAATGTGGAGAGATTTTGTTCAATTGATTGCTCATCACCAATATCTGCGAAAATTCCGCTGAAGATCGGTAGTGTGGCCCCAGCCTTCACGGGCAGTTGTAGTCCGCATGCGGACATCAGAGTTAGCAGTCCGATGGTCTTTAACGCCACAGTTTTTCCACCTGTATTGGGGCCGGTGATAACCACAATATTGGTACCAGGATCTAGATTAAAATTAATTGGAACCACGCATTCCGGTTGCAGTAATGGATGTCGGGCGTCTTGCATACGGATAGGGCAGCTGCGACCTGATACCTTTGTGTTTATGGGAGCATCGATTAATACCGGCTCGGTGGCATGAAGTGCTTCCGCGTAACGAGCGCGTGCAAAGGCGAGATCAAGTACGGCAAGTGTCTCAACGATAAGAATGATTTGATTCGATTTTGTACCGACTCCCTCCGATAGTGTATGCAGTACCTTCTTGACCTCGTCACGCTCTGCAATCTGCAGCTCGCGCCATTGGTTGTTTAGGTCAAGGGTGGCTAGTGGTTCGATAAAGAGGGTGGCCCCGGATGTTGACTGGTCATGGACTATGCCGCGAATGCGTCCTTTGAAATTGGCTTTCAATGGAATGACATATCGGTCAGCGCGTTGTGTGATCAATTTCTCCTGCAAGAATTCGGTGTTCCGCGGGTTTTGTATTATTCTTTCAAGTGCTTGTATCAGTCGGTCGTGCGCGTCTGTCATATTTTGGCGTATTTCTGCTAGAAGTGGCGAAGCTGTATTCATTATCTTGCCAACCTCATCTAGAGCTCTTCCGAGTTCTTTCTCAAGTTGCGGTAAGTTGGGTATTTTGGTCGCATGTGCGTGCAGCAGCTTATAATCTTCATTTGTAGTTAGTATGGCGGTTTTTAGTACGCGAGCTGCTGATAACGTGTTTTTGATTTCCACTAACTCGTTGGGTAGCAGCGTCGCATTTCGAGCTGCACGTTCTGATATGGAGCGTACGTCACGTGCGCTACCAATACTGGATTGGGGGTGAGTTTTTAGGAAAAGGCGGGCTGATGTGGTTTCTTGTTGGCGACCTTGTGCTTCTCTTAGGTCTGTAGTTGGCTGGAGCTGCAGGGCTAGTTCGTGGCTAGCTGAAAAGTTGCAATGGTTGGCCAATTGCGCAAGCACCAGAGGTAATTCAAGGGTTTGCAGTGATTTTTCATCCATATGAGTGTATAAGATATTATACTGGTCACTGATCTTATGTTTGTAGATGGTATCATTGAGTGATGGAATTAGAGGATGCGATACAATGTCCTTCAACGCAATGATTGTTAAATGACCGATATATGATGATTAACGAAAATGCTTTGCCTCTGGATTATCTAGGGCGACCACTTCAAGATTTGCGTATCTCCGTCACTGACCGTTGTAATCTGCGTTGTGTTTATTGTATGCCTAAAGAAGTATTTGGTTCGGATTATCCTTACCTAGCTCGTGATGAGTTACTTACTTATGAGGAAATTTCGCGGCTGACGAGGCTTCTGGCTGGAATGGGAGTGCGAAAGGTGCGCTTAACCGGCGGTGAGCCTCTGTTACGGCATGACATTGAGCGGTTGATTGAGATGTTGGCTAGGATTCCGGACCTCGATCTTACGCTTACGACCAACGGTGCTTTGCTCACTCCGGAAAAAGCGCGGGCTTTGCGCGATTCTGGATTGCAGCGGATAACGATCAGCTTGGACTCACTTGACGACAGCGTATTTGCATCCCTTAACGATGTGGAGTTTCCGGTGGGACGTGTCCTGGCGGGCATTGACAATGCAGCTGCCGCAGGATTGACTCCAGTGAAAATCAATATGGTAGTAGTGCGCAGTGTTAATTTGGATAGTGTTTTGCCTATGGCACGCTACTTTCATGGTAGCGGGCATATTCTACGCTTTGTGGAATACATGGATGTTGGAGACAGCAATGGTTGGAAACTAGATGAAGTCGTGTCCTCAGCAGAAATTATTCAGCTTATAGGAGACGAACTTTCGCTCGAACCTATAGAACCTAATTACCTAGGCGAAGTTGCGCGGCGCTGGTGTTACACAGATGGAGCCGGAGAAATAGGGTTGATTTCATCAGTCTCGCAGCCCTTCTGTGGGGATTGTACTCGTTTACGCCTATCGGCGCGTGGCGAACTGTTTACTTGTCTCTTTGCCTCTTCTGGTCACGATGTGCGAAGTTTGCTGCGCAGCCATGTATCCAATGAGGATGTTTCTGCTACGATTAGGTCGATTTGGGCGCAGCGGGATGACCGCTATTCGGATTTGCGCAGTGCTCGTACAGTTGGGCGTCCCTCTGTGGAGATGTCGTACATCGGAGGATAGTTTGTCTGCTTGTGATTTAATCTGCGTTTTTGGATACTATTTCAGACAAAGAACCAACCTCTTGTTTAAAACGGCGCACCCGTACTCTATTTAACAATAGGACTGCCACAAGAATCCCGGCACCTTCTAGTGCAAATACGGTGCCGTATGCTTGTCCTGGAAGCGCACCGCTGGCGAGTAGGATTCCGTGCAGACTCCCTGATAGTAGAGACGCTGGGCCTTTTGCTATTGCCTGTACCAGGGTCCATGCTCCGACAAAAAGACCTGTGTATTCGCTAGCCGTCATGTCCATCATGAGCGAAACGCTGCCTACAGTGAAGAAGCCCGCTCCCAGACCTAGTAGGGTGATTACGGCCACCAACATGCTTGAGATTTGTGAGAACCCGCTTATCGCTAAGCCAAAGAAAGCTATGACCATAATCCAGCATCCTATACCAGCTACCGATTGCTTACCAAGTCGTGGGATAAGGCGGATACCACCAATGAGCATACCAAGAACCACGCCGATGCCCATATAGGTATTGAACCGTGTGGTTTCGGCTGGCGGTAGTCCGAAAACCTCTCCGCCAAATGGCTCCAGAATGACGTCCTGCATAAAATACGAGAACATGCCCACTATTAGGTAAACTGCGAAGCGTCGTGAGTGTTGGCTGCGTGTCAACATCCTAACTGCTGTTCGAAGGCTCTCGGAACTTTTCCGTACATGTGATCGGCTGCGTGGTTCTTGGCGCCATAGTGCAACTATGGCAAATAGCAGAGCTACTATGCAACCAATTGCGAAAAGGGTCACCATCCGCTCAAAACTATAGGTAGGCATGAATAATGATGCACCTACTCCGGTGACTATAATGCCTACCATCATGAGGGTCCACACAGTACCGGTTGCCGGACCGCGTTCTTCCGTATTTGTTCGGTCAGCGATTAGCGCTAGGTATGCTGTACCTGCTACAAAAGTGGCTATTCCCTCCAGCAAGAAGAATGCGAAGCCAGCGAGGATATGCAGAGGTGTTGTGTTGGTGGCGAGCCAGTGGGCTGCCCATGGAGATAGTGCAAGAATGGCCGCTGTCAGTGCCATGCCCAGCAATATGTATACAGTGCGGCGGTAACCCGCGATGCGATGCGTATCCGAAAAGTGCCCGAAAGGGATTGCAACTAATGCGCCTAGGTAGTGACCGCCACCCACTAGCAGACTGACTACCATTAGGTCAATCCCAAGCTCTACCCGCATTATGCGGTTGAGTACACCCAAGAAGAGTACCGACAGTCCGCCGGCTGCCATTTGGAAAATCCCTAAACGGATTAATTGTGCTCGGCTCATGGTATTGTCATTATGACTTGTGAGGCGTTTCCGTTGCGGTGATTATTGCAGTTCCCCTTGATTTGGTCGCCACCACAAATCCGACAAATAGCAATCCGGCTGCTAGCAGCTCTCCCGGTATCAGCCATCTGCCTAGGCCCATGCGTGTGATTACACTGGCGAGGCTCATTACCAATGTGCCGAGAGCAATCAGCAGGTTGCCAATCACCCGATTTGGCAAAATGCGTTTTCGCCAGAATAGGTATGATGACCATAAAGCGCCACCGACCAGTACAATCGTGCCATAAACATTGAATAGTGGTGTTGCCATTCTAATCATTGCTCCATCGTGGGTCGGTGGCATTATCGTGGAGTATTGTTCGCTGATCGGCACTTGAGTGCTGAATTCGCTTGCGTTTAGCAGAGGCATCATCTGCAGCATTAGGATTAGTGCGGCCAGGCTGCCTAGGATTAGCAGCATCGTGTAGGGTAGCACGCGTCTGTTGGAGAATAGCAGGTATAGAGTTCCTTGTCCAATCCAAGCAGCATTTAGGGCTGCTCCGAAAAAATACCATGTGAAGAACGCCCATTGGTTCCATCCCAAAGTAAGATATGCCTCGGATAAACTCGCAATGGCGAACATTGAGAGACCTGTAGCCCAATATACCAAATGTAAGCCACGTCGCGTGAAAAAGCGACGCCAGATGACTATACAAAACACTAGCATAAATGCTGCTGAGATAAAAGGCATGATGATATTAAATGTTATTATGCAAATTTAAACCATAACGCCCAATATTGTTTCATTTATTTATTGGGCGTTACATATCCAATGATACATGCATATTACGGCATGTCTTAGATTATATTACTCTAAAGCGCCAACCTCAGTCAGCAGTTTTACGGTTCCTTGCAAATCTGAAAGATCAGTAAGGTCGATGTCTACAGCGTTCAGCTCCTCTATTGGTTTCAATTCACGGTGGATTTTTACTCCCTCAACGAGTGGGTACTCGTAAGTCTGCCCGGCAAAATACTGTTGAGCCACTGGAGACAACAAGAAATCAATGAACTTCTGAGCGTTTTCGACATTTTCTGCACTATTGAGTGTTCCTACACCGGCTACCATTACTAAGGAACCCGGGCCGCCATCTGGCAGAAAGAAGTTACGAGCAGCAAAGTTTTCTCCCTCAGCTGCAATGAACTTGTGCAAATAATAATGGTTTACAAAACCCACATCAATCTCACCTGCAGCTGCAGCAGCAACTTGAGGTGTATTCTTAGGATACACACCAACATCATTGGCAATTATGCCTTCAAGCCATTCCTTGGTCTTCTCTTCTCCCCAAGTCGATCGAAGCGCAGTCACCATTGCTTGGAAAGAACCATTAGTAGGTGCCCATCCAAGACGACCTTTCCATTCTGGGTCTGTAAAACCCCATAAATCCGATGGTAGATCACGTTCTGGGTCAATGTTATCAGTATTGTAGACTATAACTCGTGCTCTTCCGGAGATACCCACCCACTGGCCTTTAGAATCTCGGAAACGAGTGGGTACTTTTTGCAAGGATTCTTCAGGCAGTTGTGAGAGCATATCGGCAGCTTTTACTGCGCCCAGGCCACCCGGATCCTGCGCCCAGAAAAGATCTGCAGGGCTATTCTCACCTTCCTCCATGATCATAGAGGCAATCTCGGCTGTCTGTCCATATTTAACCATGACCTCTATGCCTGTAACCGCGGAGAACTGGTCGATAATTGGCTGCACTAAACTCTCTTTTCTACCAGAGTAAACTACTAGTTTTTCTGGTGTCGTCTCAGTCTGCTGTGTGCATGCGCTTATTAGTACTGTGAAAAAGGTAATCAGAGTAACTATTAGTATATTTTTTTGAATCATTGGTCTTTTTCTGCGGCATCCTTTCATTTTTCTTGAGAAATCACAATCTATCAGTCTTAATAAAACATAGGATAATATTAAAAAAGAATATTATCTAAATTAAGTTGAAACGATATTATATACAGGATTATTAAAAAAGCAAGTGGTATTTGTTATTCAACTATTAGGTATCAAAATATGTGTAATCAATCAGTCCTAATCACAATAATTATGGAGATTCATTGAAGAGATTATGGGGTATGTGACGGTGATACTGGACGCCCATTTACTGCACTGTGTTTTTCAGGCTAACATTAGTAGTGACGTATCCAAAAAAGTTCAATCAATATGCACGGAAAAATTTTTTGTTACCTCAGGCCGAATTAGTGTGTACGCATCCTTCATTTCAAAGAATGAGAATGATTACTCCTGCAAAAAAAGAGCAGAGTAGTATGTGGTCTTACCAGATTAAGTTTCAATTAATTGTTGGTATAAAATTGAAGGCTACACCGAATGCCAGTAACACAATGACCACTAATATAATTCCCAATATAACCATCAGCATCGGGACCACCTTTCCGAAAAAAAAAGAATCATCGGACATACGGTGGTCATGTTGTTTGCTTTTGTTCGGCATTGTATTGGTCTTGAATTGAGAGTTGTTACTTGCTGAATACTCAGGCGTGGATGATTTCTCCCATCAGTCCATGTGCTGCCTCAGCCACTACTTCTGAAAGTGTAGGGTGGGCATGCACATTTCGAGCTATTTCTGCGCCAGTTAGTTCCATATTTTGGGCCAGAGTCAATTCTGGCAGGAGCTCGGTCACTTGTGGCCCGATCATATGCGCCCCAATTATTTCTCCAGACACTTCGTCGCTGATAATTTTTGCCCAACCGCCATATTCGCCAATTCCTAGTGCTTTTCCGTTGGCCTGAAAATTAAATCGCGCTGTCTTGGGTTGGTGCCCGGCCTCTCGGGCCTCAACCTCTGTATATCCAAAGGAGGCTACCTCAGGATGGCAGTAAGTGGCACGTGGCATCATTCTGTAGTTCAGATCAATTGTGGGCTCACCGGCAATGGTCTCGGCCGCTACAACTCCCTGCGCGGATGCCACGTGCGCCAGCAGCAGTTTGCCGGTAATGTCGCCTACGGCGAATACTCCGTCTAGATTAGTCCTTGCTCTGGCATCTACTTTGATGAAGCCGCGGTTGTCACACTCTACGCCTAACTCGTCCAAACCTAGATTGTTGCTGTTTGGAACAAATCCTGTTGCTATTAGCACTTGCTCGGCACTGACAGACTGGATACCTTTCTCGGCCTTGATGGTGACCTTAACCTTTTGAGACTCCGTTTCCACTTGCTCTACTTTGGCGTGAGTTATTATTTTTATGCCTCTTCTGTGAAATGATTCTGTTAGTTCTGCGCTTATCTGCTCATCTTCCATTGGAAGGATACGTGGTAGCATCTCTATGAGGGTGACTTGGCTGCCGTACGAACTCCAAATTGTTGCGAATTCCACACCGATTGCACCACCACCAACAATGACTACTGACTTGGGTAGATGCTCTTGGAGGATTGCCTCTCGGTAGGTAATCACGCGCTTTCCGTCGTTACTGAGATGTCCTGGGGATGCGGGTTGTGCTCCGGCGGCAATTACAATGTTGCTAGCAGTCAGATTGCTAACCTCGCCTTTCGCATCAGTTACATGAACGGACGATTTCGACTTTAGGTAAGCTGTACCGATGTGTACATCTATACCGTTCTTTTTCATCAGGAAATTCACGCCTTTTGTAAGTCGTGTCGCCGTGCCGCGCGATCGTTTTACTGCGACACTGTAATCCACATGCAGATTCTCATAGGAAAATCCGAACTCTTCTGCACGGTTTAGAATTGTGTGAGTGATTTCCGCGTTTTTCAGCAATGATTTGCTTGGTATACAACCTATATTTAGGCATACTCCACCGAGCCATTCTCTGTCTACTATGGCTACCTTCTTTCCCAACTGGCTTGCGCGAATTGCACATACGTATCCGCCTGGGCCTGCACCAATTACTATTAGATCGTAGTCCATTCTATGTCCAGTTCTCCAATGATGTCTTCACAGTATTCATAAATGCATCTGCGATTGCCCCGTCAATTATACGGTGGTCAAACGTTAATGTCATGTATGCCATAGGTTGTACTACCACCTTATCCTTCTCGACTATAGCTCGTTTCTGGACTGCTCCTACAGCTAAGATAGCGCATTGAGGTTGGTTGATGATTGCAGTAGCCATCAGTGACCCAGAGACACCGTGGTTAGTTATTGTAAAAGTGCCGCTCTGAACCTCGTCAGGACTGAGCCGGTGATTGCGTGCACGTGTCACTAGGCCGTTTAGGTCGAGTGCAATTTCTGGGAGTAATTTTCCGGCAGCGTCCTTAATCACCGGTACTATTAATCCATCTTCTCCCAATGCAACTGCTACTCCTACGTTTACGGAGTCCATAAGGAGAATTTTATCGTCTCTCATAGTGCTGTTCACAATCGTGTGTTTTAGCAGAGCGTTGGCGCTCGCTACCACGAAATAGGATGTCAATGTTAACTTTATGCCGTCATCCATGAATCTGGTTTTGTTGGCAAGCTGGTGGGTCGTTACTGCGCTCATGTTCACTTCGAATACAGTGGTGACGTGTGCGGATGTCTGCTTGCTTTGCACCATGTGTTTAGCAATCGCTTGGCGCATTGGAGTGAGATGTTGAGTATCTTTTGGAGCTTCGACAATGGAGCCAACTTTTTCAATGAAACTTTCGACGTCTTTCTTTGTTATGCGTCCGGCATTACCTGTGCCAGTAATTTGGTTTAGGTCGACGTTGTGTTCTGCAGCTAGTTTTGCAACCACGGGAGAGACGAAGGCATTTACCTTATTTGATTGTTCGGCGGTGACTGCTTTCGCAAAAGGTGCCATAGTTGTTGCAGGTGTAGGGTGAGCAGCAAATCCTTGCTCCGTTGGCAACGTATCACTGAGTTCGCCAATCCATCCTAAAACAGTTCCTGCAGGAACTGTTTTCCCCTCTGATACTAACAGTTTAAGTATCGTTCCGCTCCCAGAGGCTGGAATTTCAGTATCCACCTTGTCGGTTGTTACCTCAAGAATTGGGTCAAATTCGTGTACTACTTCACCCTCCCTTACCAGCCACTTGCTCACAGTGCCTTCAATCACACTCTCCCCAAGCTTCGGCATCAATATCTCAGTTAGCATCGTTTTCTCCAAAAACAGTTAACTGGTGTCGTCTTCTAGCAAGTGGGTCAATTATGTGCTCAGCGTAAACCATGCACGATTTCTGACAGTTGGGTACTGTAAGACATTGCATTGACATTATACTTGCGCTCAAATCTGTTTATGCGGTATAAAAAAGATGTACTTCTATTTCTCACTTCTCCAAAGTTATACTTCATAGGATTCCATTGACTGGAGTGCGCTTTGCTTGCTTGCCGCCATGATTGTTGTTGACGGTAATGTAGTTATTTTCATATAATCTTGGTCTCGTTCTCAAATACAGGCTTGTCCTCCAATATTCGTTTGGGCGAGAAAATTGAAAGGTCTAAGCTAATCTGTCTTGCGAGAATCAATTCAGATATGTAGCGCCCAACTGCATGGCATTGTTGAAAGCCATGTCCGGAGAAGCCGTTAGCCAGAAAGAATCCATGTAATTGCGGCCATTCACCCAGAATAGCATTGTCGTCGAAAGTGTTAACTGCATATAGTCCGGCCCAACCACCAGTAATTTTTAGGTCGTTGAATTCCGGTATTACCTCTACCAATTCGCCCCAGAGTAGATTTTCAAACCGTTTTCGATCCCAGCGGAAATCATCATAGCTCACTGGATCATCCGGGAGAGACCGGGCACATGTGAAAGTACCGTTGCCCTCGTGAATACAATAAAGACCGGACGGGAAGAAAATTGGCGGCAACAGATTTTCAGGATGCAAGTTTGTTTCTATCACCGTGACTTGGCGCTTGGTTGGGGAGATAGGTAGGTTGATTCCGGCAGTGCGAGATATTTGTGCGGCCCATGCACCAGCCGAGTTGACTACGATGTCGGTCGTGATTTCACGCCCTCCGTAAAGACTTACTCCTGCAATCCTGTTATTGTGCACTAGGAGCTTCTCTACTCTTCCGTGAACAAATTGTGCACCTAGAGAGACTGCCTTCCTCCGGTATCCGGTTAGTATTGCTTCCGGAGACATAGTGCCGTCTTGGCGACCGAAGGTGCCACCAACACAGTCTTGCAGATTGTAAAACGGATAGTGGTTCTGTACCTGCTTCGGCGAAAGCCATTCAACTTCACATCCTAGTGTTCGCTGTAGCATGTAACCCTGCTTGGCTTCAGCGCGGCTAGCTGCGTCAACTATGAATAAGTTGCCCTGCTGGCGGAAATTTACATCGGGAATTGTTTCACTAACAGCCATCTGATCGGAAAATTCTTTCAGCATCTGGAGTCCGTAGATAGACATTTGTATGTTTTCTCTTAAGTTGAATTGGACTCGTATGTTGCCCTCAGAAAGTGTACTCGATGCTCGTACATATGTTGGGTCCATTTCAATCAATGCGACTTTTAATCTATTGTCGCTATGCAGAAGGTAATAAGCGATGGCGCATCCTATTACTCCCCCGCCTATCATTACTATGTCAAACTTGTCAATTTTCACTTTATTAAGGATGTATCAATACTAGACAGGTGATGATAATTCTTAGAGTCTTCATGAGGAAAGAGTCTTACGTAGAGCTGCTATGTGTGCAGGCTCGGTTCCACAGCATCCCCCGATGATTGTAGCTCCAGATGCTCGCCATTCGCGGGCATACTCGGCATATATTTCAGGTTGTACTGCATCAGTTTGAATCCAGTATCCATTCTGGTTGCGAAAACCAACATTTCCATATGCTCCCACTGGGAGAGACGTATTAGCATGAAGAACTTTCACCAATCGGTTGAGGTCTGGGGCTGGGGTGCAATTGATGAGTATCCCATCCGGACAAAGGGCTGAGAGCGCCTGAACAGCATCAGGGATTAGCTCACCGGAGAGTAAGTATCCATTGCGATTGCATGCGATGCTGGTCAGGGTCGGCCATCCGGTGGCGACTGCAGACTTCGTGGCGGCTATAGCTTCTCGGATGGTGTTCATTGTTTCGACGAGTAGTACGTCTACACCGCAGTCCGTAAGGTGTTGGGACATTAATCTGTGCTCAACTAGCAATTCCTTGACTGGTGGGGTGTATTGTGGTGAGTAACTGTCCTCCAGAGGAGAAATACATCCGGCCACGTAGGCATTCCCTCCCGCGGTTTTGATGGCCCGCTGCGCGATTTCGACGGCGCGGCAAACCAACTCTTTGGCATGTTGTCCTAACCCCTCCAATTGTAGGTTACGTTGGTGTACACGAAAAGTGTTTGCAGTAATCATCTCGGCGCCGGCTTGCAGATAGTCTAAATGTATTTGCAGCAGGACATCAGGTGCGTCTAGAATCGCGCGCGCTGACCACAGCGGGGTGCTTATGTTGATTCCACGTCGTTCTAGCTCGGTACCAGTGGCTCCGTCTAGAAGCATAGTGCCAGAACCAAGCCGCTGTCGGAAATTGGTAGAGTCAGTTTGCTTCAGGATGCTGGGTGTTCTCATCGGCCCTGTATCTGTATTATCTTTATCTCTACTCTAATTATAATGGTAAGATCGCTGACTTTAGCGCGGAGAATTGTTCATCAGGCCGCCCCATAGCCACTTTGGATAGATAAAGTTTCCAGTGTTGCCGGTGTGATATGGGTTGGTAGCATCAAGAGAAGCTGCCCATGATGCTACCACGTCATTTGCGTGCAGCTGAGAACCATCGTGAAAACGAATGTTTTTCCGGAGTATACAAAGCCACTCGCTGGCGGTGGCGTTTGGTGTGCATGCTTCTGCAAGTCTTGGTTCAATCTTGGCGGAGTATGGATTGTAAGCAAATAGCCCTTCTATTACTTGTTGGCAGGCGGCCATAGATTCAAAATCGATTTCATCTGCGCAATATAGACTGATTGGCTCTGCGTTTTGCATAAAAACTAATCGATTGGTTCCTGGGTTACTAAGATAGAATTCGGGCACTCCGAATGGTGCAGTAATTGGCGCAGTCATATTAGATTTAGAAGCATAGGCGCTGCCCCCGTGCGCAATGGGAATCGCTGGGACAAGAGTCTGTATAGCGTTATTGGCTTGTGCATAGAGTGGTGCAGCAGCTGTTGGATTGGTTAGAGTAGATGCTGTTGCCAGTAACTGCTGTAGAGATGGGTGTGGGCTACCGAATTGTTGGCTTTCCGGCCCGAAATGAAAGTCCAAGAAACTACTGATGTGAGCGTAGTCAGCGCCCCAGCCGAGCAAGTGAAACCCTTGGAGATCGCCGTTGATTGCTTGCCTGATAAACGACGACGAATCCATTAGTACGATAGAGACCTCGATGTTAAGGTTTTGTCGTAACTGTTGCTGTAACTCTTCGACCAACTGTCCGGGTTCAGGAAGAGAGATTCGGTACACATCATGATAGTGGAGAGCAGTCTCAAAACCCTGTGGGTATCCAGCAGAATCTAGAAGAGCGCGCGCGGCTTGTGGGTCGAATTGTGGCCACTCCTGCCCTGCGCAGCCGTTGGGAATGCTGCATGGAGTAAAATGTTTTGGAATTTCGGAGCCGTCCGGATATAATCTTGAGACAATTTTCTCCCTATCGATTCCAATTGACACTGCTTGGCGTACCCGTGCATCGTCAAAAGGAGCAAAGTTGTTGTTTATGCCGATATAGAGTGTGTTGGTGTTTTGAACTGGGATTAGGGTGAGGCTGTCATCTTGCCGTACATTACTATAGTGATTTGGGTTTACATGAGTGATTACATCGACGGCACCTGAACGTAACGCTGCTAGGCGTGTATCAGATTCTGATTCCCAACGAAAGATTAGTTCATTGAATCGCGCTTGTTCCCTCCAGTATCCTTCGAAACGAGAGAAGCTTAGTGTTTGTCCGCGCAGCCATTCCTTCAATCTCCATGGTCCGGTGCCGATAGGGTTTTCAAGAATTTCTCCAGTGCCACCGGTGACCTTGATCCAACGATATGGTTGGATACCAAATACTGGGAGAGCTGCCTTTGCTGGGAAGGCTGCGTCCGGAGAACATAGCTTAAATATGACTGTAATGTCATCAAGTGCTGCGATTTCGCGCATGTTGCCGCCCTTAGCACAACTGTCGCTTTGTGCGACGAGGTAGTCTGATGCCGCTTTTTTACTGGGTCCGGTAACCTGGGTGCTCACGTATGGAGGCGGCAGCGTGCTGCCCGCAATCCGATTATAAGTTTGGGTGTTTTGCGGGAGTGGTGGTTGGATGTCGCAGGCTTGCATACTGAGGGCAAGCATCAGGTATAAAGCGCCGAGATTTCGAGTTAGCGCGCGCATGGTCACTTTTATAATGTTATTTTCGGGTAGGCGTTGGTATTTGTCAACGTGGCTGTCCAGTCTGGCTACATGTTGACAGTGGTGTGTTCGGATGCTATTATCTCGTTTTTTGGAAAATGGGTGTTTAATGTAGAGCGCGTAGGGAAATTGAGTCTGGGGAGTGTAACCTCAGGCTCTTTGCGTTTCTTGCGACTGTGTTCTTGTAAGCTTATGCGACCAAGATGAGTCATGTAGACTAGGAGGCAGTAGTTTAGATGTCTAATAGAATGACGGGTAAGGTGAAGTGGTTTAGTGCCCCGAAGGGGTATGGGTTTATTGGGCCGGACAATGGGGATGACGATGTATTCGTGCATTTTTCCTCTATCCACATGGATGGATTCAGGAAGCTTCTAAAGGGTCAGGTTGTTGAATACAATGTCGAGGAGGGCGCCAAGGGGGTCCAGGCAGTGGACGTGCAATGTGTTGACTGACATACAGACAGATTGCTTCCAGTACTCCTATCTGTTGTCTCCGTAAAAAGAGTTTTTGGGATTCAATAAGGGAACAAAGTTATGTATAATTGTTGGCCACGCAGGTTCAGTTCTAGTGTATAATGAAATGGTGCAGTTCCCCTTTGTGTTGCCGGTATTTTTACAGGTTGTATGATTGTCCTGAGGCAGTAGGGGTGTTTCCCTGGGCAGGGCCCTAGGGTTGAGAACAGTTTTCATGGACATGTGGTGGTGGGCCCGGCGCCACTCCCTTTCGTAGGCTAGGAGGCCGGTACTATGTCAGTAGAGTTTTACGATGTAAAGAACCGCAAGAAGGTGGAACTCCAGGATAGCCAGATTAGTAAAACTAGTTATTCTTCAACTACCAAGGGCGGTGCGGAGAGAGTGCGGTACGCTTTCCGGGGAAAGCTTCCCGATGGTCGTAACGTGACAAAGTTTTGCACCAAAGCTGATTGGGACGCAAAGAACGTCCCTGTGGAATAAAGTGAAAAATGCCCGCCATCAAGGCGGGCATTTTTCTTGATTTGGGCTGTAGCAGTTCAGTCAGTACTAAAACGAGATTTGACTGTGTCTCGTGTATGTTTCTTGTACGTTGGTAGATTAATTGCTTCAAGTTTGAGTTTCAATTAATGTCATCCAGTTTGAGATTTGCTTAGTGTATAGTTTGCAGCAAAGTGAAGCCTACATCTTCCTTCTTCGTAATTGAACCCGCATACGTCGAGCTACACTTCTGACAATCGGTAATCTTGCTAACAATAGTAAGCCTATTGCAGCACCGAAGGCGAGAGGCTGTCTAATATCAGACTTCACAAGCCATATATAGTGAATCACAACTAACGGTCCAGTAATATATATAAGACGGTGCAGGGACTTCCAGCGTTTCCCCAAACGTTGCATCCATTTGCGATTAGATGTCATTGCGAGAGGAATCAGCGTTATGAAGGCAAGGAATCCTACCAGTGCGTATGGTTTTTTAAAGATGGCTTCTTGCAATAGAGACGCATTAAACCCATAGTCTATTCCTACGAAAACTAGGAAATGTAGGCATGTGTATGTGAAAGCATATAGTCCCAGTGATCTTCGTATCCGGAGTATCTCTTTTAAACCAAAAAATGTGTTGATTGGGGTGCAAGCAAGTGTCAGAACTAGCAATATCAGCGCTGGCTTTCCTGTCCTGACGGTAATGTCTTGGATAGGATTAACTGACAGAGTTTGCGCAGATATATCCCAGATTAGTGTGGCCAATGGTGACAGTGAACCTATGTGAGTTGCCGCCCGTATTAATCTGAGACTGGTTTTTCTCCGCATTGGATATTAATTGAGTTTAGATTTACTTGCCACTTTTTCCCATGGTTGTTTAGTAACCAGCATGATTATGATAAGGAGCATTGCTTGTTGTGATGGCAATATGAGATTTCTATGTTCCCGTCGATGTTTCCAAATGCGAAGTAGTTACTACAGTAATGTATCCATTGCAATCTTGGCGAAACCTAAAAAAAGCGACGTAAATCCATTTCTTTGTACAGGTAGGTGACTTCTTCCTCGTAGCCGTTGAACATCATAGTTGGACGGCGAGTTAATTCGCCTATACGACGTTCCGTAGCCTGTGACCAGCGAGGGTGATGTACTGTGGGGTTGACATTTGCATAATAACCGTACTCTTTTGGAGCAGCAGCCATCCACAGTGTGGATGGCTGCTGCTCCACTAAATCAATTCTTACGATGGCCTTGATGCCCTTGAAACCATACTTCCATGGTATGACTAGGCGTATTGGTGCACCGTTCTGTGGCAGGAGTGTTTTGCCATAAATGCCTGATGCAATAAAGGTTAGATCGTGCATTGCTTCGTCAAGACGCAGTCCTTCGACGTAGGGCCATTCGTACCATTTGTTGCGTTGCCCGGGCAATTGCTGTGGGTCATATAGGGTTTCGAAGCGCACGTGATTCGCATCTGCTGTGGGCTCAACTTCTGCTAGCAACTTCCTTAAAGGAAAACCTAGCCAAGGAATTACCATTGACCATCCCTCCACGCAACGTAATCGATATACACGTTCCTCTTGTTCGAAACCGTGAATTAGATCGTCAATGTCGTAAATTCTGGGGTTCTTCACCAAGCCTCCTACGGAGATTTTCCATGGCCTCGTACGAAAATTCTGCGATAGTGCGGCGACACGCTCTTTCTCTGTGGTGAACTCGTAGTAGTTGTTGTAGTTTGTAATGGCCTCGAAATCGTTCCATGTGTCACCTAGTTCGTCGGTACCGCTTATGGTAGGGCGTGGTTTTGTGGAGCCTGCTTCTGGACCGCGCATTACCTCAGGGATTTCCCGGCAGGCGACAGATGTGGCGGCACCAATTGCCATGGTGCCTGCTCGCATCATAAATTGTCGACGGGATAGGTATGTGTTTTCTGGCGTAATTTCAGAGGCGCTAATATTGTTCATAGCCTTTTATTGGATGGATGTCTTTACCATTGTATCGTTTGGTCCTAGCTTGCACAAACACCTTCAATGTATGCTGGATTTCATGTCTTTTCCAAAATATGGGATATAGGAT
This sequence comes from Anaerolineales bacterium, assembly GCA_022450585.1. Lineage (GTDB taxonomy): Bacteria > Chloroflexota > Anaerolineae > Anaerolineales > UBA11657 > CAJWGI01. The sequence continues at coordinate 151,967 of JAKUPR010000001.1, forward strand.
TCAAAACCATTTTTTCTATGGTCCACATTAAGGTTTAACAGTGTAAAAAACTTGTCTTGAAGTGATGCTGGCTATATGTTTTGCTCATGGTCTAGGTTACTTATTTCAAGCTCTTTTAGTAAATCGTCTATATTGAGGGGTTCGGTGACCATTACAAGACTACTCGCCGAATTGCGTGGCCATTGCGACTTTGGGCGGTCCCAGTAGAGTTCGACACCATTTTGGTCTGGGTCTCGTATATATAATGCCTCGCTTACTCCGTGGTCTGCAGCTCCGTCCAGCTGGATGTGTGCTTTGTATAAACGTCGCAGGGCATCTGCGAGTTTAGCTCTCGTATTGTAACGGATTGCCATATGGTAGAGCCCGGTGGAACTGGTTGGTGGTGGTGCGCACCCGGCGCTTTGCCACGTGTTGATACCAATATGGTGATGGTAGTCTCCGGCAGATAGAAATGCTGCTGAGTCCTCGATTTGTTGGGTTATCGTGAATCCGAGAACCCCATGATAGAACTCAAGGGAACGGTGAAGATCGGCTACTTTGAGGTGGACATGCCCTATATGAGTGTCTTCTGGAATTGGTTCGAAGACCATTGCATTGATTTATATTATTTGTGTTTTGTTACTAGGTTAGACTATACACTGAAACTAAGCGGTTCAGCAAGAGTAGTATGTTGAACCGGACAAACCTATCTTAGGTGTCTTAGGTATGGGTCCATTGCGGGTCATGGAGAGTTTTATTTGATTGGGTCCGGACGCGTGGCTCTCTTGTCTCCAGCTAGCTCATTTAATATAGTTGATTAACTCTATCACGAGTTGTAATAATCAGCAGGTGTATGCTGATTACGATGCCGCAAAACTAACGATGCGTTTTGTACTACTTGTTTGCAATAGCTAATAAGAAACCTGCGATTTGTCCGAATCCAGCTGTAGCAACAACGCCGACTCCTAGAAGCGTGTTTCGGGAATAACGTTGCGGTATCTTGTAGCCGCCGCGCTTGAGCTCAAATAGACTTAGGGCAGCAATAGGCATTGTGGCTGCTTGTGCGAGCACTACGGTTATCGGTATACCTAAAGGCGTAATAAACCAGGACATGATGTATCCGGCGGTCAGCAAACCAGCATACAGTTTTGCTGCTTTTTCTGGCCCCAAAATTACAACCAGAGTTTGCTTGAGTGTTTTTCGATCGGACTTGAAATCTGGGAAAGCTACACTTATTACGCTGGCAAGAATGAGAGATGCACAAGGAAGGCAAGCTAGAGCAAACATTAGATTTGCCTTGCCAGTTTGTGCGCTATATCCAAAAAGGGGCACCAGTAGGCCGATTATTAGAGTAACATACAATTCTCCAAGTCCGCGTTCTACAAGAGATAGGGGTGGCGCAGAATATCCCAGGGCTCCAATGGCGGCTATAGCAAAAATAACCAAAGTGGTCAGACCAAATGTGGAGAATGTCAGCGTAGCAGTGGCCAACAGGAAAACTGCCAGGCTGAAAGCAACCAAAGCCGCTAATCTTGCCACTTGCGGAGCCAATCTCCCCTCTGCGAGTACGCCACTACCTCCGCTGAAAAATGTTCGGTGACGATTAGAATAGTCTCCAACTTGATCGTAGTATTCATTTAAGAAATGGGTTGAAAGTTGTAACAACCACATCGTTGCTAATCCTACGAGAAGAGCCATTATGTCCAGCAGACCTGTTTGATGTAATGCCATTAGTACTCCAATGACATAGAAGATTCCTGAACCGAGGAGAAATTGCAGACGTGCAAGCTTCAGAAAATATCTTAGTTGTACAAACATGGTATAGGTCTCAATGATAGCACTGTGCTTCAATAACAATATACCTTAGCCAGAGCAAACGTACTGGTTCCATTTGTTATTTTACATACGTTTCATACATAGTATTGTCCTACAGATGCTGAGACGATGTGCATGATGGTTGGATGCTATGTTGGTACCAAATCTGAAACAAAAAGACAGCGATTATTTTATGACTGGTCTGTGAAAGTTGTGTCCGCCGGGCGTTCGGCTCTATCGCTGCTAATCACTAATGCGAGCTCTGGAATATTCAAACATGGACACCTACAGTATAATCCGCTTAGATCCAATAGGTAGTCATGAATCTTAGACCACATGTAGGGCTTACTTTTGATGACGTGCTGCTAGTCCCAAAGCGTTCTGCAATCAAGTCGCGTAGTCTGGTATCCACCAGTACGTACTTCAGCCGGGGCATTCAAATTGCCGTTCCGATTGTCAGTGCTAACATGGATACTGTGACCGAGGCTCCCATGGCAATAGCTATGGCACGTGCCGGCGGAATAGGTGTAATCCACCGCTTTATGCCAATCAAGAAACAAGCATTACAGATTTCCAGAGTCAAACGAGTAGAAAGTTTTATCGTCGAGGATCCTCTTGTCATCTCGGCCGATGCTAAAGTATCCGATGCGCGTCAAATGCTCGAAGATACCAAGGTCGGAGGATTGGGTGTGCTAGATTCCCAGGCTAAGCTAATTGGCCTTATAACAACCCGCGATATCCTTCTTGAAACCAATCTCAACATATTGGTGAAGGATGTGATGACCACGCTTGATAGATTGGTAACCGCGCCAGTGGGTATTAGTATGGAAGAAGCCCGCGCTCAGCTTCACAAACGTGGGGTGGAGAAACTACCCTTAGTTGATGAACACGGAACCTTGCAGGGTATGATCACTACAAAAGACATAATAAAACTTGAAAAGCATCCGGATGCCACAAAGGATGAAAAAGGTCGCTTGCGAGTTGCGGCAGCGGTCGGAGTACGTGACAATGATTTTGAGCGAGCGCTAGCCTGCGTAAATGCGGGAGCAGATGCCTTAGTTGTCGATATCGCCCATGGTCATTCTGACATGGCGATCAAAATGGTCCAACAACTCAAACGCCGTTTGCCGGATGTGGATGTTATCGCTGGGAACGTAGCGACTCCTGAGGGGGTACACGATTTGGCCTCAGTAGGTGCAGATGGGATCAAAGTCGGAGTAGGTCCTGGGTCAACATGTGTAACTCGTAGCGTGACCGGATTCGGAGTTCCGCAATTAACTGCGGTGTCCGAATGCTCTAAAGATGGGCAAGCATCAGGAGTTCCTATATTAGCAGACGGAGGAATTCGTACTAGCGGCGACATAGTCAAAGCCCTCGGGGCCGGAGCCAGTGCAGTAATGGTGGGGAGCTTGCTAGCTGGAACGGATGAGAGCCCGGGAGCAGTGATCGTGCGTGGTGGGCGTCGATATAAAATTGTACGGGGCATGGCATCTCTGACCGCTAATATCCACCGTAGAGAAATTGACGGGCATACTGACGTGCATCCCACTGACTTGGAGCAAGTTATCCCAGAGGGTGTGGAGGCCATAGTGCCATATCGTGGTGGCGCTAAGGAGACCATCATCCAACTCGTAGGAGGTTTGCGTAGTGGTTTGAGCTACTGTGGTGCAAACACAATACAAAGCCTGTGGGAGTCGGCAGAATTTATCCGCATTACGCCAGCTGGTATGATTGAAAACGAGCACCACGACGTGCAGGCCGTATAGCATAAATAGTGAGCCCTCCGTCGGTTAGCTGATTGTATTCCGCTTTGATTCCGTCAAAGACAATCAGCAACATGTAACAGTACTAATCGATTGTAAAGCACGATGGATGATTGACGGGGCGGGGGTCATTTTCGAGAGGTGTTAAATTGATAGCTGACCAACCTGTCGCTGAAATCATTGCTGTTGGGAGTGAAATAGTCTCTGGTTTCACTGTTGATACAAATAGTTCACATTTGGCTCGTACCTTGAGTGGCGTGGGTATCGAGGTTCGCTTCATATCTGCAGTTGGGGATGAGGAGCACCTGATTGCAGATGCGGTTCAACTAGGATTGTCTCGCTCGGATGTCGTATTGACTACTGGAGGATTAGGTCCTACCGTGGATGACAAGACTCGGGCTGCAGTAGCATTTGCGACGGGTACTTCGCTAGTATTTCGGCCGGAACTGCTAGAGCAGATTAAGTCTCGATTTGGGGAATGGGGACGTACAATGAGCAATAATAACCTCCAGCAAGCTTACACTCCGGAGGGGTCTCTAGCAATCGAAAATCCAGTTGGAACGGCGCCATCTTTCATAACAACGCATAAGGATAGCCGAGTCATTTGCCTTCCCGGAGTTCCGCGCGAAATGATCTATCTTCTGGACCACGAGGTGGTACCTTATTTAGTCAGTAATTTCCCTTTTACGAATGTGATTAAGTCCCGAGTGCTTCACACAGTGGGTATCGGTGAAAGTGTGGTCGATTCTGAAATTAGTGATCTTTTGTCTCTGGAGTCTCCTCAGATTGGATTATTGGCTCATAGTGGTGTCGTAGATATTAAGATAACAGCTACTGCTTCCGATGAGGTGCGGACAAACGAATTGATAGTTCGAGTGGAAGGAATTGTACGCGACCGATTAGGCGATGCGGTATTTGGGGCTGACGAGGAGTCATTAGAGTTAGTTGTTCTGAACCAATTGGAGGCTCTCGGACATACAATAGCTGTGGTGGAGATCGGAACGCGTGGTCAACTGGCCGAGAAACTTTCCATAGCCGATGCTGGGCGAGGCATTTTTCGCGCAGGAGTTATTCACAATAGTCGGTCTGTTACCGATGACAGTGAACTTAATTCATATTTGGAGAAGACAGTAATGGGCTGTCTTCATACCTATAATACTGACCTATGTGCCGCCTCTATGGTAGTAAAAGGGGAAACGGGAAACAAGATTGCAGTGGCGCTTTTACTGGCAGAAACTGGAGATGTTCTGATCGAGACTAGAGGTCATGGAGGACATGTGGAATCTGCTCGGGAATGGAGCGCCAATCTAGGTCTTAATCTGGTGCGGACCACATTGTCTTGAAACTATGTTAAACGGATCATTGCATCAAGCATCTCTACCCCATTACAATTTTGGTGTCTAAGAATAATTTTGTGATTAAAGGATGCCGAGTATGATGAGGACTATCAATATTTGATACTCACCTGTAATACCTATCAATTTTCAGAATGATAGTTGATAATTATCATATATTATTAAGGGGCATTGATTGTTGGTTGAGAGTTGCCTTGCATCCATTTTGCGTCCGCTAAAACCACAGATGTCTTAATTTGCAAGTCAGGTATTGACCAATACTTTTGCAGAAGCATCTCTCTTTCAGATTGGTCAACTAGTCTGTATCCATGCTTCTGATAGAATGAAATAGCCCACGTTGCATTTTCCCAAGTACCAATTAGGATGGGTTTTTCGGTGATTTTTTCTAGGTATTTCAAAAGATTGGTGCCTATTCCCTGATTTTGAACCTTGGGACGTACATATGCGTGACGAATGAGAGTAACCTCTCTTTTGTCTTGAATTCCCATTACGCCAGTTAGTTTACCCCCCTGTTCATTTCCCCAGAAAACGATGCCGTCCTGTATTTCGAGTGAAAGTGCATTCTTGCTCATATAAGGTTCGTGCCACGAGTCTTGAGGAATAACACCGCGATATGCTTTGGCAGCCTCGTTGATAATCTCATAGATTGTTTGAAAATCCGCTTTATGACAATGTCTGATCATGTAGTGAACCACCCCCAGACTTTCTAGGGACGTATTTAGATATGTATTTCTCTGCCTTAATGTACAACCCTGAGACGGACAAATAGATGTTTCCAATGATATTGCATTGTAATCTTTTGCAGTCTATCGTTGCTCGGATGGAGGCTGTGAATTTGTTCCTTGAAAAAATAACATAGATCTCCAGGCATTCTCCGGTTTCTTGCAAAAGTCGCGTCATATCTGTTCTAGGCACACTTTCATGTGGAAATACAATATAATTATTCATTCATTGATTATATGATTGTAGTTTTCGCATCCATTTTTTGGGAGAGGCGGTTATGAAAAAGCCAATAGTAGCCCATAGTCTTATTCTTGTCGCGATCGCGGTATTAGTATGTTCTTGTGCTAAGACTGTGAATGGATGCAAGATAGAGCCTGCCACAGATTGTCGTGGTGCTGATTTGGTTGGGGTTGATTTGAGCAATTCCCAGCTAAGTGCAGCTGACTTTACTGATGCTGAACTGCGTGGCGCCAATCTGAGAGGTGCTAATCTAAATTGGGCGAACTTGAGTAATGCAGATTTGCGTGGATCCAATATGAGAGAATCTATATTGAGCGGGGCCATACTTAGGGGAGCCCGGTACGATGTCCAAACGGAATGGCCCGAAGGTTTCGACCCTGTGGTAGCCAATGCGGTGCTAGTGTCAGAGGATGACTGAACATACCGTCTAAACAGCTATGGAATCCCAAAGAAAGACACAGACTGCTCCTCCGTAGCATACCCGGCTTGGTCGAAATATACTAATTGTTTTTGAAGTGGAGATATCATGAGTATCCCTATTTTGTTGGCCCTTGTAACTCTTGTCACCTTTGGTATCAACGCATTTTTCGGGAAGGTTGCAGGTGCCAATCAGGTATACGTTCCTAGTTTCATGACTGTTACATCTCTGTGTCTCGGTCTTGTCGGGATTGTCATACATATAATACAGAAACATCCGTTTGAGTTGTCAGCCAAGATGGTTGCCCTTGGATCCATCGGAGGAATAATTGCAGGGGTGGGTTTCTATACTATGCTACTAGCCTTTCGTATGAACGCTCACGGTAGTATCATTTTCCCGATTACTGCGCTGAGCGTGATTGTATCTGTGCCACTTTCGCTAATTATATTCCGTGAGCCGGTGACCGCGACAAAACTACTGGGTCTTGGTTTTGGGATTACTTCAATCATATTCTTAACCCGATAGAATATAGGATAGTGCTTAATTATATTACCTAGATGTGCGGCGACTACTAGGATTGAACAGATACGTAAACTGGGTATCTGTTAGCCATGCACAGCACCGTTTTCAAGTGAGATCTGCGTCACTTTGTATGACTTTAAAGTATGAATAAGTATATCCAAGGTAATTCCTAGGGCTGATAAGCCACTGACTTTGCGTGTTGGTGGGGACACCGGTTTTCTCCCTATGCCGGAGTTTCGTTGAGAAAACCATTCTGGATGACTAGCGATTTGGTGATGCGAGGTGCTAGTTAATAGATTTCATCTGCTAAAGCGCAGTAACTTGTTTCACATCTCTTTATTTGCATCTCTACGTATTTCTTGTTATAGCCGATGTCCACTGCGATTTGCTGATAAGTCTCCCCGGTCTGGAGCTGATATATGAGCACTGGAAGCCAGCTCCTGCGTCGCGGATTGCTCCTATCTTTATCTGGCTTAGGGGCTTTGTCCATACGGTAGAATTTGCGGGCTTGTTGCTGGCTATGCTTTATGCTGGCAATAATATTGGGGTCATCCATGTCAACTGATGGACCAATAATTATTCGGAAATAATCGCGGCTGCCATCTTCTTTCCAGCCCGTCATTGTATAAGGTGATTGTTCATACTTTTCGTGGGGCTGTATTAATGCTCTATATATGGGCGCTAGAACTACTTCGATAAAGAATAGCCCACCCCATTTTTCAGGGATGTTGTATTTCTCTCGGAGATTCCTTATTTCCTCATTGCGCTGGTTTAGGCGACGTATTAATATTTTATCTTCTGTGTGGACTCTAGCTATTTCGTTTGCTAATGTAATGCCTGTGATACGCAAACCGTGCCTTTTTTGTAGTGCCCGTATTTCTTTGCGGAGTCCTTTTTGTGCGAGCAGAGTGTGCCATTTATTACTTCTGGTGCGCTCTGCTTGTAGATTGCTTTTGACTTTTTTCTTCATGCTGTAGAATACTATACACCCGCTCTTGGTCCTACGGGATGGGTCACACTGTATACTTTGACGTAAGCTATGAGTGTCAACAATAATTTGCATGATCAATATGATCTTTTTTGGCAAGGCCTGTTGATCGACCCCTATCCGCTATATCATCAGCTTCGTTCCTATGATCCAGTCCATTGGTGCGAGCCCCTGAACACTTGGATAATCACACGATATTCAGATGTCAATTTCGTTATTCAACATGATCCGCGGTTAACGTCAGAACGCGTCAATCCTTTAATTGATAGATTGCCTCCGGCAGTCCAAACTGAAATGCAGCCACTACGCGAGCATCTGGGGGCTTGGATGCAGCACTACGAGCCGCCGGAACATACTCGACTGCGTTCGTTAGTAAGTAAGGCATTTACATCTCATATGTTGGATGCGCAGCGTACTAGGACTCAGGAGATTGTGGACGATCTTATTGACTCTGTTAAGATAAACTCGACTAAAAATCTCAGGACGATACGTAACGGTAGCAATTCGGAAGTACATATCGATGTTATTCGTGATTTTGCCTCTCCCCTACCTATGACTTTGATTACCGAGATGCTTGGAGTGCCAGAGTTGGACCGCGCTCCATTTCAGAAGTGGACGATTGATATTGCAGGCTTCCTGGCAGGTTATCCTTCCAATTTGGAGGATGTAGCCAGATGTGCTCAACGAAGTGTCCTTGAATTAAATGAGTATCTTCGTGAAATCTTTTCACAGCGTCGGAAGCACCCTGAGGAGGACCTAATTTCTGCCTTGGTCTCAGTGGATGACGCAGGCAAGAAACTTAGTGAGGTGGAATTATTTGGGATGTGTGTTTTTCTTCTGGTAGCAGGTCATCATACGACTACTGGTATGATCAGTAATGGGCTCCTTGCACTTTTGCGGCATCCGGATCAATTCCAGAAACTAAAGGATGCTCCGGGATTAATCAGTACGGCAGTCGATGAATTTCTTAGATATGATAGTCCTCTACAGTTTCTTTCGCGCTATTCAACGCAGGATTTTCATCTGGGTGACAAACTGATTCGTCAAGGTCAGAAGATTTGGGCTATGTTGGGAGCGGCGAACCGGGATCCAGAATATTTTACTGATCCGGATCGATTGAATGTTGAGAGAAAGAAAAACCGGCACTTGGCATTTGGATTTGGCATTCACTTTTGCTTAGGGGCTTCGCTGGCGCGTATGGAAGGCGACATTGCCTTCAGTACTTTGCTGCGTCGTCTTCCAGACCTAAAACTTACGGAAGTGAGCCCAGAACGTGCTATAAGTATTAATCGGCCACTTAAGTCTCTAAACGTTACATTTAATATGAAAAATGATACGTGATCAACTACGTTGTATTGGACTGCCTGGGAAAGGAAAAACACTAGTAGATGACTAATTTAGGGAAATCGAAGATACGCTATGGCAGTTATATTCAGTCTCGAGAGGATAGTAAGATACCCAGGATAGAAGGTTATGCAGATCAGTTGAGCGTGATTCCCGGACAGGAAATCACCTTTCATATTTCGACTACTTTAACAAAATACTCAGTGATTATTGCACGAATAGGTGTAAAGAGAGAACCTGTTTGGGCTAAAGAAGATATTGCAGGGGTCGAATATTCAGTCCCAGAAGATGCGTCTAGCCATGGGTGCCGATGGCCGCCAGCATTCAGCCTGACGGTACCAGGAATGTGGAGGTCTGGTTACTACTGTGCGCAATTGAGTGGATGTGGTGTTAATAGGGGTACGGTGCAAGGGAAAGTGTCTTTCGTTGTGCGTTCTGCTTCTCCCGGATGCGACACTTCTATTTTGCTCCAGAGGACAACTAATACTGATAATGCCTATAATTCCTGGGGAGGCACTACGCTCTATAACGGACCAAACGGACCCGGTACGCGAGTGTCATTTGACCGGCCGTTTGCCGGATTCCCTGGGTGCGAGAGATATTTAGGATCCATATCCGCAGATTCAGTCAGTGATCTGGACAGATGTTGCAGCTCCGACGAATTGACAGCAGCATTGGTAGAGATCGACATTTATCTCTCGGAATTTTGCAACATGCAAGTTGTAAGTCATGGCAACAGATGGCATATTCTTGACGCCGGTAACACTTTTACATGTGAGCGAAAAAAGGAAGCTATCCATGTTTATGACGGGTTTACCACATGGCAAAGTAATTGGCATCACTGGGAACGTCATTTTGTCAATTGGGCTGAGGGAGAAGGATATGAGATAGATTATGCAGTCAACTCCGATCTCGAATTTCATCCTGATATTCTCAATCACTATCGGTTGGTTTTGAGTGTAGGCCATGACGAATATTGGTCATCTCCTATGCGGGATAATCTAGAAAACTTTATTGGAAACGGCGGCAACGTCGCATTCTTTAGTGGAAACACAGCTTGGTGGCAGGTACGCAGCGAAGACAGTGGTCGGGCGCTGACTTGTTGGAAAGATGAATATGAAAGTGACCCAATTTATCGAAGTGGCGACAGAAAGCTATTGTCAATAATGTGGTGTCACCCTTTAGTTAATCGCCCAGAGAATTATTTAACTGGTGTCAGTTTCGCATATGGTGGATATAGTAATTTTTTCGATCAGAATCTAGAAGGCCCGTGGGGTTACACTGTTCATAATCCGGAACACTGGATCTTTCAGGGTACGGGATTGCAGCGTGGTGACATCTTTGGGGACAAGGATATGGTTGTCAACTATGAATGCGATGGGTGTGACTTTCACATTAGAAATGGAATTCCAGTTCCTACATATCGTGATGGCACTCCTGAAACATTCCAGATATTAGGTACGGCACCCGCTAGTTTATCCAGTGCCGATCAATCTCTAGAGATGGTTTCAAAAGCTCTGTACGGTCCTCATTCTACTCAACAGATTTCCCAACCAGGCGCAGCTGTGTTAGGGACTTATGAACGTGGGGGAACCGTGGTGACAACAGGATGTACAGACTGGGTTTCTGGTTTGAGAGGTGGAGATTCTCATGTTGTCAGAATAACACGGAATATTCTGGACAGACTGTCAAATTAAATTTTCCAGTTTGCTACGCTTGGTTCTTGTGATGCGATTTGACTACAACTGTAATCTCACTTTGGCAGTATCAGACGAGAATGTTATTATGATTTATGTGTAGGCGACAAGATTAGGTGATGTTTTCACGTAGGGCTGCGAGTAGAAGGGTTACGTTTTCTCGCCGACTCGAGAATCCCATCAATCCGATGCGCCATATCTGTCCTGCCAGCGCTCCGAAGCCACCTGCTATTTCGATGTTGTAATTATTTAGGAGATTGGTTCTTACAGCGGCGTCATCGAGTCCAGCATAAAGCCGTGGAGTGGTCAGCATTGGTAATCTGTGTGCAAGCGGAACGTGCAATTCGAAATCCAGGTCTTTCAATCCTTCCCACAGTAATTTGGCATTAGTAAGGTGGCGTGCGTGGCGTGTATCCAGACTCTCCTCTTGCACCATGCGCAGCCCCTCTCGTAGTGCATAAATGAGACTCATAGAGGCGGTGTGATGATATTGTCGGTTTTCCCCCCAGTATTGCTCTAGTAGCGACAGGTCCAGGTACCAGTTGGCCACCTTGGTTTTACGATCTTTCATTACAGCTCTAGCACGTTCGCTAACAGTGATAGGTGCTAGACCCGGTGGACATGAAAGACACTTTTGCGATGCACTGTAAGCGATGTCAATGCCCCAAGCATCAATCTCAACCGGTACCCCGCTGAGTGAAGTCACTGTATCTAGTAATAGCAGTGCGCCGTGGCGCCTGGCTAATTCTCCAACGCCATCCATGGGCTGCAGTGCCCCTGTAGAAGTCTCCGCGTGTACCAGAGCCAGGATTTTGGCTGGCCGTGCTTGGAGTGCACTTTCGAGCTCCTCTATCTCAAATACTTCTCCCCATGGTTTCTCTAGGGTGGTTACGTCTGCTCCATATCGAGATGCTATTTCAGCAATGCGTGATCCGAAAAAACCATTTACTCCTACAATAACGTGGTCGCCGCTCTCAATGAAATTGCATAATGATGCTTCCATGCCCGCGCTGCCTGTTCCGGAGACCGCTAGCGTTAATTCGTTTGTAGTCTGGAATACTAATCGCAGTAATTCCTGAACTTCATCTAAAATCACAAGAAATTGGGGGTCCAGATATCCTAACAGTGGTGTGGCCATAGCACGCAGTATGCGTGGGTGGGCAGTTGTTGGACCAGGTCCAAGCAAGGTGCGAGTATCTGGATTGAGGTCAGTATATGACATATGCGGTAAACGATTGCGGATAAGAACAGCCAATACTTTAGATCATATAATGAGGAATGATACTCGCAAGTGTCCGTCTGGGCAAGGTCGTTGCCCTCAGAAAAATCTCGGCGACTAAAATTCTTGGTGGGCCCAGAATTTCGGACTCTATTCTAGGAGAGTTCGCCTGACCCACCGTGGATTACTGGATCCGTGGTGGGTTCCTTGCACCTTTTTCTTATAAGGAGGCTTTCGAGGATCCCCCGTCAAACAGGAGCGCGTGTCCATGGACGAATGACGCTGCTGGAGATGCCATCCAAGCCACGGTTTTCCCAAATTCTTCAACTGTTCCCATACGTCCCAATGGTACACTGCCGGTGATTTTCTCTCTCTCCTGTTCAAGAGTGGTTCCTGCAGCTTTGGCGCGTGCTTCAAGTAGTTGGTCTACTCTGTCCGTGTCTGTCCAAGCAGGATTGACTGAGTTGACGCGGATACCCATGGGTCCGAGTTCGTTCGCCATGGTCTTTAACATACCGATTACGGCCATGCGAATTGAATTTGAGAGTAAAAGTCCATCAGCTGGTTGCTTGATAGAGACGGATTCAATTGCCACAATGCTGCCGGATCCTCGTTCTAGCATGTGCGGTACAACGGCATGACACAGACGCACTGCGCTCATCAGGGTGAGTTCCAGCGCGGCACGCCAGTCATCTATCCCAAGGGAGAGGAACGTACCAGGGGGAGGCCCCCCCGCGTTCAGGATGAGAATGTC
>JAKUPR010000001.1:164793-177489 GCA_022450585.1 Anaerolineales bacterium
CAATTGCCCCAAATTGCTCCAATGTAGTCTTCACTAGGGCGTCAATATCCCCTTGCTTGGTGACGTCTGCGTGCTTGGCCAGTACCTCGGCTCCGGTCTCTTCTGTTATTTCAATTGCAGCTGTGTCGAGGGCGTCGCTCCGTGCGCAGATAGCTACACGTGCGCCTTCACGCGCGAATTGCATCGCGGCTGCTTTGCCCAGACCCTTGGACGCTGCGGTTACTAGGGCAACCTTATCTTTCAATTCCAGATCCATGGTGGTGCACTCCTTTTACTATGACTTATCTGATCTTGTTTCTGTGCTCGAATGTATTCTCATTATTGTACCAATTATTGGGCGTGCTTCGTTCACTCAGTTATAATCGCTATATGCTTTCCAGATTTCGTTGGCCCTTCTCATTTGGCCTCTTGACTCTAATGTCGCTGCCAGCGGCTTACCCTTTTATAACGGGTAATCTTCCGCGTACTAACGATTTGGCTAGTCATGTGTACCGTGCTTTTGAGCTTGAGCAGCTTTTGCGTTCTGGTGTTTTTTTTCCACGCTGGGGTCCACATCTTGTTCATGGTTATGGTTATCCTGTCTTCAATTTTTTCCCCTATCTTTCACATTATCTAATCAGCGTGACACATATGGCAACCGGGATGGATTATCTCTGGGCATACCGTGTGGTGGCACTCGGAGTAACCATATTAGCCGGATGGGGTGCTTATTTGTGTGCCGGCGACTTTTTCAGGGATGAATCAGCTGGCCTATTGGCTGCGATTGCGTATGTATATAGTCCGTATCTGCTGATGACGGCCAATGTCCGTGGTGGTCTACCCGAATCTCTGGCGCTAGCTGCTCTTCCCTTTGCGCTCTGGGCTTGGGGACGTGCTGCACGGAGAGCGACTTGGTTCATCGTCCTAGGTGGGGTTTCTTATGCTGTCATAATACTATCTCACAACGGCTCTGCACTGCAGCTGTCGCCAGTACTGCTGGCGTACGCACTTTGGCGTGGGCGTGGTCAGCACTGGCGTTTTTCCGTTGTGTATATCAGTGCAACTGCTGCCCTTGGCCTATGCCTGTCAGCGTTTTATTGGCTACCGGCGCTATTAGAACTGGATTACGTGCAGGTTGCAGCTGGATATGCCTCCACAGGCATCATCTACTACAACAACTTTACGCCTCTTTCTGGTCTATTCTCGTATCCCCCTGTTCCTGTGGATAGTGACCTGCTCAATCCTCCGGTTTCTAGTCCGGTTGCGTTTATCACTCTAACCCTTGCGATACTGACTTGTTGGCGGGCGAGTGCGCAGAAGCGCGGACAGCGTGAAGTGCTGTTCCTAGGACTACTATACATAACCCTGCTGTTCTTAGTGCTGCCTCAGTCGCGCTGGATTTGGGACTCCATGGCCCTACTACAGTTGACACTATGGCCATGGCGTTTTATCGGGCCGGCTTCATTAACGATTGCAATTCTTGCCGCTGGGATAGTGACGTTGCAAACACGTGGGAAAATACCGGTTTTGCTAATTTGCATTTCTTTACTTATTATCAATGGAATTCCCTGGTTTTATCCACCACGTGAACCACTAGCGTCCCCGCAAAGCACGGCTGACTTGGCTGGCTTTGAGATGCCGCCTTGGTTAATTGGTACGTCTACTACGGCTGAATACTTGCCGGTATGGGTGCAGCAGCTTCCCGATAGTACGGCGCAGCGCGATGCGTTGTTTTCTGACCCTGACCCGGATAGGCTGCACAGGGAGAGACTTGCTAGCGGTGTGATGGCGGAACATACACTTAATCAGCTGTTGCGGGATGAATACCGGATTGTAGCTGAGGACAACTCCACTTTAACTTTTCGTCAATTTTATTTTCCGGGTTGGCATGCTAGTATTGATGGGATACCGGTTCAGATTAGCGTTACCCGACCGCACGGGTTGATGTCCGTACATGTTCCTTCCGGGGAACATAAGTTAACTCTCTCTTTTGGTTCCACTCAGGCACGTCGGTGGGCCGGTGGAGTGAGTTTGGTTGCCTTGGTAGTTGCAATTGCTTCGGCATTTGTGTTTGCCGCTGAGGCCACGCCAATGCGGTGGCGGAGTATGCAGATGCAGCCGGTATGGCTGCTTACCATCATATGGATTCCACTTTTTTTGTATTCAGCGCGAGTTGAAAATCCGTTGCGGCGACATGGTCTCGCGCCCGGAAATCAACCTTTGAGCATGGACAATGTACTAGGAATTGACTTCGGGGGTGAGATCTGGCTGCACGGTTATACGATAAGCACGACTGACATCCCTGCAGATGGTGAGGTGCAACTCGATCTGTACTGGCAAGCTCAGCGTCAGCTTGGTTTGGTCTACGGGTTTAACGTGCGGATGCGCGATCAGGAGGATCGTCTTTGGAACTCGTCCGATATTGTGCGTCCACAGGGATGGCGCTTTATGCCTGGTACTGACTTTTGGCCGCCGGAGAAATATGTTCTGGATAATTATGCGCTGCGCCCACTTCCAGGAACGCCTCCAGGAGAATATCAGCTGGAGGTGGTGGCATTTCGTAAAGACACTCTTCAGCCATTGCACAGTGCGCATCTGGGTAGTTTGCAAATAACCAAACCTGATCGTAGTTCATTCGCGGGCGAGCTCCCGTTAGTTTTGCTGGGAGATGAATGGTGGATGCTTAGAGATTTTCGTATTGATCGCATGGAGGCTGCACCGGGAGACTTGATTGGCATCCATGCTGTCTGGGAAGGGGTAGGAGTTGTTACTGAGAGACGCAATGTTCGTATTAGAGTAGAATCGCTTGACGGGGACTACGGTAAACAATTCGATTTTGACCTTAGCCCTTCTTATCCACCTGGACGTTGGCTTCCTGGCGAAGCGCTGCGTGACCAATACATCTTTCGTCTGCCCGCATCCATTCCCGAAGGGGAATACAAATGGCGCATGATTATGCTGAGACCGGATGGTTCACAAGTAGGAGAATTTGTTCCCAGTAGTACTATAAAAATCAATGTGCCCGTGCGCAGGTTTGATTTTCCGTCGGGCACAGAGCGTCTGGATGTTACCCTTGGCGAGATCGCAGAATTAGCAGGATACAATCTAGATCAACGTACAGTGGTGGCAGGTGATAATCTGGCGCTGACTTTGGTATGGAGCGCTTCCTCGGAAATTCCAGACTCATACCGAGTTTTTGTACATCTGCTCGACGACAATAATGAGCTGAGGGCGCAATCGGACGGTGAACCGGCAGGCTGGGCACGTCCGACTTCGGGATGGATGCCTGGGGAGTATGTCTCCGATTATCATAATCTTGCCCTGAATCAAGATCTCAAGCCTGGAAGATACAGTTTGCATGTTGGTATGTATCATCCGCAAAGCGGACAGCGTTTGGTGTCTAGCATGATTCCAGATGGATCGATCCTGGTTGTCAAAATAGATGTTCTTGCATACTGAGAATGAGTCTCAATGTTGAAGTGTTTTTGTCATGAGTAAAATACCGATAGATGTGTCACCTGAGGTAGATTCCGCGCTGAGGGATGGGAGTCCGGTGGTTGCGCTCGAATCTACTGTGATTGCCCATGGGATGCCGCGTCCAGACAATCTAGAAATTGGGCGACGATTGGGACAAATTGTGCGGGGGCATGGTGTTACTCCCGCTACGGTAGCTGTGATATCGGGTCGGGTGAAAGTTGGTCTTTCCGACTCGGAATTGGAGCGTCTGGCTGACGGTGCTGATGTACAAAAAATTAGCAGACGTGATTTCTCGACAGTAGTGGCACGTAAGCTTGATGGCGCTACCACTGTTGCTGGCAGCATGATGGCAGCTCACTGGGCAGGCATTAGGGTGCTAGCTACCGGCGGGATTGGTGGTGTGCATCGAGGCGGTGGATTTGATATCTCTGCAGATCTTCCCGACCTGGCCCGCACTCCGGTTTGTTCGGGAGCTAAGGCGATCATGGATCTGTCTGCCACGCTGGAATGGATGGAGACCCATGGCGTTCCGGTGATTGGTTATGGGGTCAATGAGCTGCCCGCATTCTATACTCGTCGAAGTGGTCTTGCTCTTGATTTATGGGTCGACGGCCCGGAGCAGGTTGTTGAACTCATGCAAGCGCAGCTTAGGCTCGGGATTGTCGGCGGAATGGTGGTAGCTGTACCACCTCCTGAGCAATCCGCGCTACTGGGTGCAGAAGTGCAAGCAGCCATCGATCAAGCCCTCGATATGGCGCAGGTGGAGGGCGTGCGAGGTAAGGACACTACGCCATTCTTGCTAAGACAGATGGATGATCTGACGTCTGGCGAAAGCGTGATCGTGAACAAAGCGCTACTGGAAAACAATGCGAAGGTCGCTTCTCATATTGCACTGGCCCTTTCAGCTTCCGTTCTCTGATCTCAGATTGGCGGGTCTTCTGATTCTTTGGTAGAATGCACATCTCCGCTTGGCGGGGAATTGACAATTGGGACGTTGTACCCTTCGTCCCCACTGCTGTGAGGTTGTAAAATCTCGGAAAGGGCTTGAATCTCCATGAAAGTATTGCTGCTCAAAGATGTTTTTAAACTTGGACTTGCTGGTGAGGTGAAAAAGGTGGCTGATGGATATGCGCGCAATTTTCTATTACCTAGGGGGTTTGCCGCGCCAGCTACGGATGGAGCGTTAAAGCAAGCCGATCGTGTGCGTGCTGATGGCGATAAATTACGGGAACAGGAGAACCGGGAGAAGTCAGGGATAGCAGACGCACTCACTGGCCTGCGTTTGGAATTCCCGGTGCGTGCAAGTGAGCAAGGCAGGCTCTACGGGTCGGTAACTCATCAAATGGTGGCAGATGCGATTGAGTCTGCTATTGGCGAGAGTATTGATCGTCGTAGTGTGATGGCTCAGCCGCTGCGAGAGATAGGTATCTTTGAGGTCCCGATACGTCTTACTGCGGATCTAGTTCCGCTGGTGACCGCAGTCGTTTATCCTGAGACGGAGGATCCGCCCGGTGCTCTGGCGGATCTCGATCAGGAAGAAGATTTATCAGAGATAGATTCCGAAGATGCTGCACCAGAGGTTGACGCGCTTGCATCTGGTAGTGTAGATCAGGCTGTATCCGAACCTGATGATGCGGATGAACAGACGCCAGATTCCGAGTGACTAATTCGCAGTAGTCGGCAACCTACTTGTAGTCCTAAGATTTTTGTTTCGTGACTGGCGCCATGGCTGCGCATAGTTCATGTCTGGGTATAATGGTTCTGATGTACTCCCTAGCTGTTCAGTTATACAATTTTGGGAAGCGATACTAGTCTCTTGAAAGTCCGCAGATCGATACTGGGGAGTTGACGAATGAGTTGGCAGCCGAACCGGGTAATAACCAATGATTGCATATCAGCATTGCGTTCTATGCCCCCGCAAACTGTTGACCTGATTTTTGCTGACCCTCCTTACAATCTCCAGTTGCAGAATGTTTTGCACCGACCGGACATGACCAAAGTAAATGCGGTCACAGACTCTTGGGATCAGTTCAGTAGCTTTGCCGACTATGATGAATTTACGCATTCTTGGCTATCCGCGTGTAAACGTGTACTTAAACCCACTGGGTCGATGTGGGTAATAGGTAGTTATCACAATATTTTTCGTGTGGGCAAGATTATGCAAGACCTAGGATATTGGATTCTGAACGACGTACTCTGGATAAAAACAAACCCGATGCCCAATTTCCGTGGTGTTCGCTTTACCAATGCACACGAGACTTTGATTTGGGCCAGCAGTGGTCAGGGTAGTCGATATACCTTCAATCATAGAGCTATGAAAGATTTGAACGCGGGTAAACAGATGCGCAGTGATTGGTGGATATTGCCGCTAGCTAAGGGAACGGAGCGCGTGCGTGACAAAAACGGAAAAAGAGCCCACTCGACCCAGAAGCCCGAAGCGCTTCTCTATAGAGTGATTCTCGCATGTAGCAATCCGGGCGACCTCGTTTTGGACCCGTTCTTTGGGAGTGGTACGACAGGTGTGGTGGCGAAACTCTTGCATCGCAACTGGATTGGAATAGAGCGTGAAGAGAAATACGTTAGACTCGCGCAAGCGCGAATAGATGCTGTGACCCCCGGGCGTTTTGAGAAAACTTCTTTCGATGTGCGTAACAAGAAAAAAACAGCGCCGCGCATCCCTTTTTCCGCATTACTTGAAAGCGGACACTTGAAACCAGGACAGATTCTGTATTTCCGCAAGGACAAACAACTTAAGGCTACCATTAAGCCGGACTCCCGTCTAATTACTGTAGACGGCTTTGAAGGCAGTATTCACAGTGCTGGGGTTCATCTAATGAATGGTGCTCCGTGTAATGGATGGGAGCATTGGTACTTGTACGAGAGGGGCAGAATGGTGCCTTTGGATGATTTCCGGAAACGTTATCGTATTGAAACAACGAACCCAAATAGTCAGACAGTTTAAGTGAAATCGGATACGGGTTTGTTCAATGTCTACTGTAGTGTGTAAATAAATTAAAGTGTCCTTGACAGAACTTGGTGAGCAGCTGCGTCATGCGCGCGAGTTACGGGGACTTTCGCTGCGTGACCTTGAGCAAGCTACCCGCATTCGTGTCAAGTATTTGCGTGCTTTGGAGGAGGGAGATCTTAATGTACTTTCTACGGAAGTACAGATACGAGGATTCTTACGCAATTATGCGCTACACGTTGGTCTGGATCCAGAAAGTGCGTTGCGACGTTTGCAGCAGGCGATTCGAGGCACGAAAAAGCGAAGGTGGCAGAGACTGTTTCGGAGGACCAATGAAGCAAGTGCTCTTCCAATGGTTGCACCCCTGGGTGAGTCTGAATCAGCCAGAGATGAAACTATCGACAATGTGTCAGTGGCGCGTACCGAAAGCTTGCGAATCCGTCGATTTATCACGCCCGACACATTTGTCGGTACGATATTGTTCGTTGGCTTGATAGCATTCTTTTTTTGGGGTGGTGCTCGTCTGGCGCGTTCGGTTAGGGCTCCGCGTCCGGTGGTGGCTACTCCGGTAGTGCTAGGTCCTAGAATAACTCCCACTTTTTTCAGCCGAGCAATGTTTACTCCGACAAGTCCGACGCCTTTAGTGAACTTCTCGGATGTACAGCTTACTTTGTTGGCAGAGCAGCGCTCGTTTGTTCGTGTCACTGTTGATGGCGCAATCGAGTTTCAGGGAATAATCCATGGGGGTCAGCGGCGTGATTACTTCGCGAAGGATCAGATTGAACTAACTACTGGCAATGGGGCTGGAATTCGCGTGCTTTTCAACGAGCGAGATGAGGGTTTCATGGGAGAGTTTGGCGAGGTGGTCACTTGGATTTTTTTACCTAATTCCCTAAGTACCCCGGCGCCTGTATCGCCGATTGTCCCCATTACTGTGACCGTGATTGCCACGGCGGTGCCTTAAATTGGGGGACCCGAAATCCAGATTGACGAATCTGGTGCAAACTAATTCTACCTATTGGTCATGAAGGCGGGATATCTCAGGCTAGGTAAGCAATTTGTATTCTAGATTAGTATATCTTGATCAAAGGCATCAGATATAGTTACGGTGTAGTTTCCCATGGCATTCCTCCAGACTTGCCGTGCAAGGAATCACGGATGACAGTATTGAATTCTGGTAATATATCAGAGATTAAACTAAGTATTCCAAAGCAACCCGATAGCATCATATCACCGTATGGCACTGCAAAGTAGGGGCGGTGACGTGAGGATCGCATGATCTTCCGACGCGGTCCTGTGATGGCCACTCCCCAACCCTTATTGTGAATTGGCTTGTGCGGTGCCGAGCTGTATATTAAAGCCCCATGCCCCATGTCATCAAACACATCTTCATGTGTCAGGGATGAGTCGGCAAGCGCGCTGAGTAGTTTGTCTAGCCGGTCCACATTCAACTCGCCAGTATGATGCTCGAACATTCCTTCTATTTCACCTGATTTTCGGATGCGGCATGCCAATGTGTGGTAGTTGCCCACATTGGCAATCAGTGCCTGCTGACGGCTCCGTACTGTCATGTCTAACATTGTTCCGGCTATAGCCGCGGCTGCCGTATCGGTGACCACTAGCGGTGCATCTCCCTTGTAACTTTGCACGATTGCTTGCATGCGAGTCATAATGGGTGGAATTTTGTCAGCTGTAAACGCGAAAGTGGAAAGTTGATTTTGGTGGCTAAGACGTTCGTCTAGGTAATCGAATCGAAATTGACGATCTGAGTATCCGGGCGGCGCGTTGCCATGGTCAAAGACTGCAACCCCGATTGCATCTACAGCAAGTTGGTAGCCAAAAGCATTAAATGATGAAGCAATTGCGGGTAGGTCGAAATCTTTGAGTTCGATATCTACTATTTCGTCACTGCCAATCAAACGATTTGCTTCTTCCTCGCTCACTATGGTTAATCCCATTTCGTGTTGTAGGAAGTCCAGGTCATCGTTAAATGATTGTGCTGCAGCGGATGTGGCGTAAACCCTGTAACCAGCGCGTATATGGTCTGCAGTGGCCCAGTCACTTGGGCCACCACCCATGAGTACTCCGGTCAGTAATATGTCCTTCCCGGTGGACGTAGCCTGCTTTATGCGCCGACTGATTGTTAGTGTGGGTGATGGCATGATCATTTTTAGACCATTTTGTATATCCAGTTCGGAATCATATAGAAAGATGTCTTGTGTCCCGGTGCCGACGTCTACAGTGAGTATACGCATGTGTAGATATTCATAATGAGGACTTGTGATTATACCTTTTCAATTTGAAAGGTGGCTGCTTGTTTATGAGGATGAGCTTCTTTGATGATGTACTGGTCGTAGTGACATTTCTTGGGTTAATCTCAGCGTACTATTGCTACTGCAATTCCTAGTGTTTCGTAGTTTTTGGATACTTGGATACAGTGGATGTGACGTGGCATAATACGATATGAACTGCAGTTGGCGGTTGATTTATATTATCTAAGAACAAGTAAGGAGAAAGAGAGGTAGGAGCCCGATGATTCCAAAACGCAAACATATACGCGTTACGTATAGCACATTGAATAGCCCGGACCCACTATTGCACAAGTACTTCGAGGAGGATGTGGTCAAGGTGAAAGATAGTTTTGGTGAACACTTTCCGATGTACGTTGATGGTGAGTGGGTTACCGCAGACAATTTTTTTCTCTCCGTAAGCCCAGTAGATACTACCATTACAATTGGTGAGTTCCAGCAAGCTGGGGAGAAGGATGTCGCTGCTGCTGTTGAGGCTGCTAGGTCGGCATTCCTTACATGGCGTGAGACTCCCTGGCAGGAGCGTAACGCTCTTCTAAGCAGGGTAGCTGATCTCATCAGTGAACGTCTGTTCATGTTGGCTGCTGTAATCAGTATAGAGGTGGGTAAGAATAGATTGGAGTCAATTGGCGAGGTGGAGGAGGCCGCCGACCTGATTCGTTTCTGTGTCCAATCAATGGAAAAAAATAACGGTTATTCTAAGCATCTGGATTCTGAGGATAGCAATACCAGTAATCACAGTGTACTAAAACCATACGGCGTGTGGGGTGTCATTTCTCCTTTCAATTTTCCCTGTGCCCTCACTTGTGGGCCGGTAGGAGCTGCTCTGGTTGCTGGCAACACCGTGGTACATAAGCCTGCGGATGATGCCGCTTACATATCCTACCTACTTGCAGAGTGTTTTCATGACGCTGGTATTCCTGCCGGGGTGTACAACATGGTGACAGGTGGCGACGCTCCGGGCAAAGCTCTGGTGGCGAATAGTCATGTGAATGGCATGTCTTTTACTGGAAGTTACGAAGTTGGAATGAGTATTATGCGAGATTATGCCGCTGGCGGTACATTCGTGCGACCATTGATTGCCGAGATGGGCGGGAAAAATGTGGCCATCGTCTCGCGCAATGCGGATTTGGAAACAGCTGCCTTTGGTGTGGTACGTTCTGCTTTTGGTGCTACGGGACAGAAGTGTTCGTCATGCTCTAGGGTATATGTTCATCGTGATGTGAAATCGGCATTCATGGACAGGCTGGTGGAGCTCACAAAACAATTGAAGGTAGGTGACCCGACATTGCGCGACAATGATGTTGGCCCACTTGTCAATGACGTTGCTTACCGTGCTTATCAGAAATATGTGGCTGAAGCAGCGGCTGATGGCGAAATCTTGGTGGGAGGTGAGACGCTTGATGAAAACGGCTATTACGTTGCGCCCACCGTGGTAGATAAATTGCCGTTTGAACATCATCTTTGGAAACAAGAGCTGTTTGTGCCGCTCGTTATCGTGGGTGAGTTCAATAGTCAAGATGAAGCAATGCGTATGGCTAATGATGTCTTCCTTGGTCTGACAGCAGGCTTCTTTAGTCAGGATGATCGTGAAGTGGATTGGTTTCTCGACAATATCGAGGCTGGCTGTGTTTACGTTAATAGGGCCGCCGGTGCCACTACTGGCGCGTGGCCGGGTTATCAGGCTTTTGGAGGATGGAAGGGCAGCACAGGTACGAGCAAGTCATCTATGAGCCACTATTATTTGCAGCAGTACATGCGTGAGCAGAGTCAAACTGTTGTGAATATTGGATGAACCACTTGGTACATCTGGTTTCATAAATATTATAAGTGAATTGCGGTCACGTAGTTGTGCCGCCTAGTCGTCTTAGGCTCCAATTTCGGGCTTGTTAGCTATTGCTACATATGTTATGATGTACTTCTAATTTATCTGAAAGTTGGGAACGTAAACTTAGTTGTCTCGGGCACTCTAAATCTTATAGTTTTGGACAGTTAGTATCTTAACTATTGTCTTTTATTTTTTTGTGTGTTTTGTTGACAAATTGTAGGTGATTGTTATCGATGTTATCGATAGGAAGTGTAGTTGTCTATTCGCTGGACAATGTGTCGATTTGATTGTTTAGGAACTAGAGAAAGAAAAGGAGGAGTAATCGACTGATGAAGACAAGAATGTTTCAGGTTTTGAGTGTGACGATGGTCCTTGGTCTTTCGCTTGTTGCCTGTCAGCCACAGGTAGTAGAAGTGGAGAAGGATGTGGTTGTGACACAGGTGGTTCGTGAAGAGGTTGAGGTAGAGGTAGTAGTAGAGAAAGAGGTAGAAGTACAGAAAATAGTAGAGGTAGAGAAAGAGGTAGAGAAGATCGTAGAGGTAGAAGTAGAGAAGCCGACTGAGGATGCAATTGGTTTTGTAGACATTGCGCCGGGAGAGCCGGTACATATTGCCTACGCGTTGGCGACTTCTGGAGCAGTTGAATTTCTTGGGGCTGACTCTCTGGGTGGTATTGAAATTGCCATAGAGGAGTATGGTCAACTACTCGGTCATGACATTCTACTGACGGGTGAGGACTCACTCTGTAGTGCTGAGGGTGGGCAGACGGCTGCCACTAAGCTAGCTTCTGACCCGACGATACTGGGTGTTCTGGGAACGAACTGCTCGAGTGCCGGTACAGCTGCAAGTGTGGTTCTGAGCGAGGCAGGTATGCTAATGATTTCGCCTACGAACACATCACCCGCATTGACCGATCCAGACGAGACGTGGAATCCTGGTTATTATCGTACGGCGCATAACGACAAGTTTCAGGGTAGGGTAGCTGCTGAGTTTGCCTATAACGAACTAGGCTTGACCGCCGCGGCTGCGTTACATGATGGTGACCCCTATACTGAGGGATTGGCGAGTGTGTTTGCCGATGTGTTTGAAGAGCTAGGTGGTACAGTTACCTCCTTTGAGGCTATCAATAAGGGTGACACAGACATGCGTCCAGTGTTGACCACGATTGCTGCTGACTCGCCGCAGGTGCTGTATTTCCCAATCTTCGAGCCTGAGGGCAACTTTGTTGGTGCACAATCCCAAGAGGTTCCTGGGCTAGAGAACACGGTTCTCATGGGAGCTGACGGTCTGTTGGTGAAGTCCTTCGGTCCGAACACAGGTGATGCTGCGGTAGGAGCATATCTATCTGGACCGTACGTTTCTGAGGATGTGTCGGCCTATGCCAGCTTTCTTGAGAAATACGAGGCCAACACGGGTGGCCCTCCGCCCGCAGGTTTTGCGGCCCATGCTTATGACGGTGCCAATATCTTACTGAGTGCCATTGAGAAGGTGGCCATTCAGGATGCTGACGGCACATTGCATATAGGGCGTCAGGCTTTGCGAGATGCTGTAGGCTCAACATATCGTTATGGTGGTCTTACTGGTATTTTGAGTTGTGATGAGTACGGTGACTGTGCGACTGGTGAGGCGCTTGCTATATTCCGTCTCAGTGCAGACAATGTTGCTTCTGAGGACAACTGGCCTCCAGAAGTTGTCTACACTCCAAGTGGTGGCACCCAGGTTGCTGTAGGAGGACCAAAGTTCCCACTGGACTTAGTTCGTTTCTCTTTGCCAGGTGCGTTGTCGCATTTCAATCCTTCTGCTGAAGGCGAAACATCTATAGGTGGGGCAATAAAGCTGATCGGCGGAAAACTTCTTAGGTTCGATATGGAAGGTATAGCTCAGCCAGACCTTGCTGAGATGGACATTTCTGCTGATGGATTAACCTATACTTTCACTTTAGTTGATAATGCTAAGTACAGTGATGGTTCTGATGTAACAGTGGAAGATGTACTTTTTGCTTGGGAAAACTCTAGCAGTGATGAGATTTGCCCAGCCTGTGACAAGGGCATGATCAGCACAGTTGAGAGTGTGGAAGCTAAGGGTGACAATCAGATTGTTTGGACTCTGAGTTCTCCTCAGCCTGACATTCTGTATTGG
>JAKUPR010000010.1 GCA_022450585.1 Anaerolineales bacterium
CTCGCCGAATATCGACTCCAACAACACCTCGGGGTAAATTGCGCATACTACGAATGCCGCCAAGCCTATATTGCAGTTTGTCAATTTTGCGCTTTCTCATCAACCGCTCTTTCTTCTTGAGACCCTCCCATTCACCCGCCTCAAGTTCGCGCTCCATACGCTCCAATTCGCCTATACGCTCCTTCATAGTGCGCCAATTAGTTATCATCCCGCCCAACCACCGCCGGTTGACAAAGGGCATTGCGCAGCGCTCGGCCTCAGTCTGAATTGCCTCCTGAGCTTGACGTTTTGTACCCACAAACAGCACCTCACCGCCCTCGGAGACAACATCTCGCACAATATCATATGAACGCAGAATGCATTCCATGGTTTGCTGCAGATCTATAATGTGAATGCCGTTTCTTTCAGAGAAGATGAACGGCTTCATTTTAGGGTGCCATCTACTTGTACGATGCCCAAAATGGACACCGGTTTCTAGCAGGGCCTTCATGGAGAAATCAGACATAACTAAACATCCTTTCCGTTGAAACGTCCGTCGGCTTCACACCTACCCGGAACCGATTTCCACGGCACGGCCGGACTGGTCCACCGACGTGTAAGATAGCTGTAAATAATACCACTCCAACACGCATCCAATACGCATTGAGCGTATCTAAGGTAATATTACCATACCGATTTGAGAGTAGCAAGTAAATAAGTACGTACAACAGACACACCGATTCGGAGGCGTCAACCAAACCACGTATGTTGAAATCAGTGAGATTTCGCTGTCTCAGCGACCGCGGCGAAAGCTTGGGGATCTCGCACCGCTAAATCAGCCAACATTTTTCTGTCCAAGCCCACCTCAGCTTTTTGCAAACCGTGCATCAAGCGGCTATACGTGGTGCCATTGTGTCTAGCCGCCGCATTAATGCGCATTATCCAGAGACGGCGCATAACCCTCTTGCGAGCACGGCGGTCACGGTAAGCATACCAGTAACTTTTTAACATTGCCTCGTTGGCACGACGCCACAAACGATGACGAGAACCGAACTGGCCCTGCATCCTCTTAATGATTTTCCTGTGACGGCGACGTCGGTATGGCCCGGTTTTAACACGAGTCATTGCATTTATCTCCTAAAGAACTGGTCATGCAGGCGGATTATATTTGTAGCGTCGCAGGTAGGGAGCCAGACGTCGCACGCGCTTTTTTAGCGCCGGAGTTTCCACTTCTATCATCTTTGACAAGACGGCTTTCGTGCGCTTGGGAGTGTTGCGACGCAGATGACCCTTCCCAATCTTGGTGCGCACCAATTTACCAGACCCTGTGATTTTGAAGCGTTTAGCAGTAGCGCGATGAGTTTTCAATTTATATTTTCCGCGCGTCTTTTTTCTTGCCATCTAAATCCCCAATTACTTTGCTTGTTACCAGAATAATCCGCTAACCACCACAGCACAATTTCCTCATTGTCCTAGAGTCAGCTACCTTTCTCAGCACCCGGAGCAAGCACCATCAACATTGTGCGTCCCTCCATGCTAGGTACAGACTCAACGTGTGCTATATCGGCTAGTTCCGCATAAATCTCGTCCATGTCTTCGCGAGCTACATCAGGTAACGTAATTTCACGACCCCGGAAACGAATGCGAACTCGCACCTTCATTCCATTCTCCAACCAACGACGAGCATCCCGAACTTTGAACGAACGATGGTGTTTAGTCGTCTTGGGCCTCAGGCGAATTTCCTTAGTCTCAACCTGCCTCTGTGACCGACGTGCCTCTTTCTCTTTCTTGGATTGCTCGTAAAGAAACTTACCATAATCCAGAACCCTACATACAGGTGGGGACGAATTCGGAGAGACTTCCACCAAATCCAAATTTGCGGCCTCAGCTATACCTAAAGCCTCTGCAACAGGAGTAGCACCTAGATTAGTGCCAGTAGCGTCAATCAGCCGCACCTCGGCAGCCGTAATACCCCCATTGATTCTGTGAATCGGCAGGTTGTTCCGCGAGGGCCTTATGTATCGCCTTCGTCGTCTCGTTATTGTGCTTCCCCTCTCTTAATATACCAGCAATATGTACCCGCACTCGCTAAGAATCTTCACCTTGTACCTGCGAAAAATAATACCCGTGTGCGGATCATGATAATACCATAGCCAGAAACAGCCGTCAATCGCAATAAACGCACCGAATTGATGTCAAATCTCACCGCCTATCCAAGTGCGTGGTGTAGAATCACATCGATGTTCAACTATACACATAAATAAACATCAATGCGCATACTCAAAGATCGCATCCGCAATGAGGGGCACAATCTTGGTGGCGGCATCCTCAAGGTCGACGGCTTCATCAATCATCAGGTCGACCCGAGCCTTATGGAAGCCTGCGGCCATGAACTTGCTGCACGCTTCGCGGAAGTAAGAGCGACCAAGATTCTCACGGCCGAAATATCCGGAATCGCACCAGCGGTTATGACCGCAAGACACCTAGGCCTACCCACTGTATACGCGCGCAAACACAAGCCGGTAACCATGCCAGATCAAGTGCTTCTAACACTGGCGCCCTCCCACACAAAAGGACGCACGGTCGAGCTAATTGTGTCGCCCGAATTCCTTGGCGAAGGTGAACGCATACTTATCATCGATGATTTTCTTGCCTCCGGACAGACCATATTAGGTCTCGCGCGACTAGCACGCATTGCGGGAGCAACCATAGTCGGCATAGGCACACTGGTAGAAAAAACCTTTGAGGGCGGACGCGAATTACTAAAAGAGCTTAATGTACCCATCGAATCACTCGCAGCAATTTCAGACATGAGCGACGGCAAGATTGTTTTCGTCGACTGACAAACCATGGACACATTACTACATGACATGGAATCAGTCGCGATATTAGACTTTGGCTCGCAATACTCCCAACTCATCGCCCGCCGTCTGAGGGAGGCGAAAGTGTATTGCGAACTTTTTCCTTTTGATGCTAGGCCAGAAGAAGTACTACGACTGAAACCAAAAGCACTGATTCTCTCTGGCGGGCCTAGTAGCACTTACGGAGTCGACGCCCCAGAACTACCAGAGTACATCCTCAAGGCCGGAATCCCGATTCTGGGAATCTGTTACGGGATGCAAGTGCTCGCTCAATCACTGGGCGGAAAGGTTACTCCCGCCCGTGTACACGAGTACGGCCGCAGCCAATTGCACTGCCATCCAGGGTCACTTTTGATACCGGAAGAACTTGCTGGTACAAACTTCCACGCGTGGATGAGCCACGGCGACATAGTAACCGCTGTGCCAGTTAATTTCTCGATTACCGCTAGTAATAATAGTTGTCCGATTGCCGCCATGGAGAATCAGGACCGTAATATTTTCGGATTACAGTTCCACCCAGAAGTACATCACACGGAACAGGGAAGTCAAATTCTGGAACGCTTCCTAAGTCATACCGGTATACGCCGGGAATGGACACCAGGCTTTATGGTTGCAGATTCAATTGAGCGAATTCGTGCTCAGGTGGGACAATCGAAGGTCATTTCAGCAATTAGCGGAGGCGTAGATTCTGCTGTAGCTACAGCTCTAGTTCATCGCGCCATCGGCGACCGACTGACCTGCTTCTATGTTGATACGGGCCTGATGCGCTCGGGGGAGACCGAACAGGTAATTGGCACTTTTCGGGAACAGCTGCAAGTACGCCTGGTAGCCATCAATGCCACCGAGGAATTCCTAAACATTCTCTCGAAAATTACGGACCCGGAATCAAAACGTAAGGCAATAGGGGAGAAATTCATTCAGATATTTGACCGGGAGGCACGCAGACTTGGTAATGCAGCTGAATTTCTGGTTCAGGGTACCATATATCCAGACGTAGTCGAAAGCAGTGGCAAAGGTCGCGAGCAAGCAGAAAAGATTAAAACCCACCACAATGTGGGCGGGCTACCCAATGAGTTGCCTTTCACTCTAATCGAACCCCTACGTTTCATGTTCAAGGATGAGGTGCGCTCAGTCGGCGAGCAACTGGGGTTACCCCAAGATTTGGTATGGCGACATCCATTTCCAGGTCCTGGACTAGCTATCCGCTGCCTTGGCGAAGTGACAAGGGAACGACTAGACCGTCTCCGTCTCTCTGACAAGATTGTGCAATCAGAACTCGAATCGGCCGACATGTTGCGCGGAGACACTGCGCAGGCATTCGCCGTATTGCTCCCAGTGAAGTCTGTGGGTGTTATGGGAGACTCACGGACCTACGAACAGGTAGTGGCGATACGTGCAGTCACCACCGATGACTTCATGACCGCCGATTGGGCACGTCTACCTCACGAAATACTTGCGCGAATCTCGAACCGCATCATTAACGAAGTGCGCGGTGTCAACCGCGTGGTCTACGACATAAGCAGTAAGCCACCTAGCACGATAGAGTGGGAGTAGGTTCAATAATCTATACTCAAAGAACTGGTGCGCCCGCTTGCCTATGTAAGAATCGGCCGACACCCGGCCTTCCTAGCCACCGCTCTCCATCCACTAGTAGACGCCCACGCAGGTACACCCTGACCGGGACGCCCGTTAATTTCACGCCTTCCCACAGATCATAATCCGTACGCATATGTGCAGTGCTCGCGCTGATAGTGTGCTGCTTGGCAGGGTCCCAAAGAACTATGTCCGCATCCGATCCAGGAAGTAAAGCTCCTTTGCGAGGATAAAGACCCATTATTCGTGCCGGATTGGAAGCAGTCAACTCAACAAAACGCATAGCTGACAAACGCCCCGAGACAACCCCAAAGGTCCACAGCAACAACAATCGATGCTCAATACCAGGAATCCCATTAGGTATTAGTGTAAAGTCCTTTCGTCCCAATTCCTTACCCGCGATAGCAATAGGCGAGTCCTCATAAACAATAGGTTTGGTGCCATCAAAAAAGAATGGGCAATGATCGGTCCCAACAGTCTGAATACTCCCATCCGCCAAAGCATTCCATAGAGCCATGTTGTCTTTGACTGTACGTAACGGGGGCGAGCACACCCACTTCGCACCGTCAGGACGTTTCAAATGTTCTTCCGTGAAAAACAAGTAGTGCGGACAAGTCTCTCCCATAACCGGAACACCGCGGGTTCGCGCTCGATACAGATTGTCTGCCAACCCTGCTGTGGTCACATGTACAACATATAAAGGCGCTAGCGCATCGGATGCCAGATCAATCGCACGCCGCCCTGCCAAAACCTCACCTCTTGGGGGACGAGTTCGGGCATGCCAGATTGGTTTTCTTTTTCCTGCCGCAAGTGCCGCACCTACCAAAGCCTCTATCTCGTCACCGTCCTCCGCATGCAGCATAACCAACATACCTTGTTCGCGTGCGATACGCATCACAGATGCAATATCATCATCTCCGATACGCAATCGCCCGTTGTAAGCAGTGAATACCTTGAGGGTTGTAAGCCCCTGCGCTGGCAAACTAGGAATCTCAGCAGCCACAGACGAATTAAAATCAGTCACATTTACATGACATGAATAGTCCACCGCAGCATTCCCTTCTGCCTTGGAATACCAGTCATCGATACTCCCCCGAAGCGAACCACCTCGAGACTGAGAGGTAAAGTCCAAGACCGTTGTAGTACCGCCAAAAGCAGCAGCCCGATGGCCAGTATAATGGTCATCAGAACTGACTGTGCCGTACATGGCCAGATCTAGATGAGCATGCGGATCCACACCCCCGGGTAGCAAATTCAGGCCTCTACAATCCACCACATCGGCCCCATCCGCTGATAAATCATTTCCAATAGCCGAGATTTTCTCTCCCTGCACTAATAAATCGCATAGACGCCTCTCACAGTGTGTGATGATATTTGCGTTACGAAAAAGTATGTTCATATCTCTTCGATTGAGGCATTTTCACCCCACTCACCGGCCACGTTTGCCGCTACCAATATGAACTTACACTTACCATGGGAGACAATCATGTGGTTGCGAAGCGGATTTGGTGGCAGCGATAGTTGAGGATACTACAGACACATGGCAGAATACTCGTATGAAGCACCCAAGGCAACACACTAACACCTGCGTGAGGGAGGTCCTTAAGATTTGACATCCAGAACATAATCCAAGTACGCTATGCCCCATTATAGTCCATGCTACCCACTATTTGAGGCGGAACCCAAATCAATTCTAAGCGCGAAATAAAATGACCTACCCCCCATTCAAGTCACCTAGACATAATCGAATCTTGCACTGAACTCCATAAAGTACTGATTTCTGACAACTATTGACATTCTTTCAATGTTGGATATATTTCTTACCAGCTGCTACAGCTTAGAATTTAAGGGAAATCAAACATGCGTTTCTTGACTGTAACGGTATAATTTAAGCGGGATAGATTGGACTAGGCTATATATTGAGAAACCATGAGTAACTTCATGCAGTTCGTTCTGGCGCTCATTATCATCATAGTGGGCGCAAAGATGGGCGGGTACATAAGCACTCGCTGTAAACAACCGGCTGTGCTCGGTGAGCTGCTAATAGGACTTATTCTAGGCCCAAGCATGCTAAACATGCTGCATTGGGAAGTGTTCCCAGACGAGCATCTGGGAGAATTAATTACACACATAGCCGAACTCGGAGTAATCATGCTAATGCTACTAGCAGGACTGGAACTCCATGTCGACGATCTGGCAAAATCAAGCAAAGTCGCCGCCCTATCGGGGACACTGGGAGTAGTAACTCCGATGTTAATGGGGTTGGGAGTCTGCCTTCTGTTCGGGATGTCCACCCGTCAGTCTATATTCGTCGGCCTAATCCTAGCCGCAACTAGTGTGAGTATCTCGGCACAGACGTTGATGGAACTCGGTATATTACGTAGTCGCGTGGGAATAGCTCTTCTCGGCGCTGCTGTCTTTGACGACATACTGGTATTGCTCGCGCTCTCGATTTTCACTGCACTCGTCAGCGATGTGGGCCCCACAGGATTAACGGGGGTAATTCAAATCTTGTTGCAAATGTTAGGTTATTTCGCGATTAGCATCACAATCGGAATGAAGTTGCTACCGAGACTCGCCAGATATGCTGACCGTCTGCCTATCAATCAAGGTTTGTATCTCTTTACTCTCATCGTCGCACTAGTTTATGCATGGAGCGCCGAAGCATTAGGCGGCATAGCCGCCATTACGGGCGCGTTTCTTGCAGGACTGTTTTTAAATCGCATCCCGCAACGCGAGCGAATTATTGGTGGAGTTTCGACTATAGCCTACACACTTTTCGTACCTGTGTTCTTCGCTAACATAGGTTTGCAGACGAACGCAAGAAATCTAAGTGGGAACCTCTTGTGGATGACTCTAGCCATTATCGTTGTGGCAGTAATCAGCAAGCTGCTCGGGTGCGGCTTAGGAGCCCGCATGGGTGGAATGAAAAGGGAAGAATCGCTTCTATTGGGCGCCGGCATGATATCACGTGGAGAAGTCGGTCTCATAGTTGCCACCTTAGGTCTCACTCATCACCTCATCAGTGATGAGATCTTCTCAATGACAGTAATAACGGTGATTGTGGTCACGCTGCTAACCCCTATATTACTGCATCGTCTTGCGCAGAACTCTAAGTCATTTACAGGCACAGAACCAGAACTCACGCCAGAATGAGGGATATGCTATGAACCAGATGCTTATATTCGTATTAAATGATATTGACAAATCTGCGGATTTGCTAGAAGCGTGGGATACCATAGGGGCCAAAGGAGTCACTTGCATTGACACAACCGGACTTGGTCACATGCGCAAGGCCGCTCAGATAGGAGACTTGCCATTTTACCCAAGCTTAATTGATATGCTCAGATCCGGAGAGCATCCCCACCGCACCTTTTTTACAGTGGTGGATGACGAAGTTTTGCTAGAAAAGCTGATTGAGGCAGCGATAGATGCAGTGGGTGACTTAGACGCTCCCAACACTGGCATCCTCTTTACTGTCCCTGTCAACAAAGCATACGGCATCGCCCGACGGCCACCACAAGAACAAGAAGAAGCATAATACCTCAAAGGCCAATGGACAAAGGCTGGAATGCAACTACTAGATATGCGGTCCTTTTTGCCCTAGCGGCAGGATCCATCTGGCTGCTGTACACCGCCCGACCACTGATAGGACCTTTGGTTGTATCGGCGCTGTTGGCCTTCATTCTTAATCCAGTCGTAGGATGGCTATGCAGTCGCACAAGATTGTCGCACGGCATGGCAGTAGGATTAGTCTATACGCTTTTTGCTGTTATTATTGTCGCCATACCAATTGTCGCTACTCCATACCTGGTAAATCAGCTACGTGGGTTTTCTGACGCACTCACTTGGGTACTCGACACAGTTGCTGTCCTGTTTTCACGCTCTTTTTCATTCGCTGGAATCTCCATCGCGCCGACGGATTGGGTTGCAAACATAGACCAATTCATAGCTGACACGGTGACCGCCTTCGCCAGAAACGCTCCCAACATTCTGGGTGTATTTACTGAGAATATGGTATGGGTTCTATTGACAATGGTTACACTTTTTTATCTACTAAAAGACGGTAACCGATTGGTGAATGGTGTGCTACAACTCGCGCCACCACATGTGCGACCAGAATGGAAACGGCTAGTTAGTGAAATAGATCGTGCCTGTGCCGCTTTTCTACGTGGCCAATTGCTGCTAATGGCAATTGTAGGGGTGCTCGCAGCCATAGGCGGAACTGCCATCGGATTACCCGGAGCAGTCATACTAGGAGTGTTAGCGGGGCTACTGGATGTGGTTCCATCGCTCGGCCCAACTGTGGCTGGAGGAATAGCAGTCCTCGTAGCACTGGTACTAGGTTCAAGCCACCTAGCATTATCAAACGGAACATTTGGTCTGATTGTCGCCGGGCTCTATTTTTTGGTGCAGCAAGCTGAAAACATCTGGCTTCGCCCGCAAATCATGAGTCACAATCTTAGATTACATCCAGGGATAATTTTCGTGGGCGTGATCGGGGCACTGGCAGTGCAGGGGATCCTCGCTGCTTTGCTTATTGTGCCGATAATGGCCAGCTGCGCCATACTGGCTCGTTATATTCACGCCAAACTGGTTGACCAACCACCCTGGCCAGAAGATCCATCGTCTGATTGACAATCGTACAGTCAGTCATTTGTACAGTAATAACACTAAATATGCTTGCCATAAAATAAGTACCAACAGAATAACCACGCCTAGCGCAAAAACACTCCTGCAGAATCACTGCTTCGTCGCAGCAGGTAGCATCCATACCAGCCACAATAAAGAAGGGTGTTCAAGAAACATCTAGTTACCTGTTAAAGGTAAAAGTTGTAGGTTCTGGAGATACAGAGATAGAACCTAATCATCCAAGAAGCATAGTACCATGGCTTTGTGAGTTATCTTTTCAAAACATTGCGCAGCAAGAAACTAATGGGTACGCTCACAAAACTGACTACTAGAGCACCCATAAAAGCTGCCCCAAACCCATCCACGCGGAATCCATAACCAATGTAAATACCAATCCACCCGGCCAACAAGAACATGAAAGTGTTCACCAGTAACGCGCCCATTCCTAGCGACAATATGATGAGCGGGCAAGTCATAAATTGCATCAATGGCCTAATGAAAGCATTCACCAGACCGAAAATAAGCGCATTCACTATCACTGACTCGACGCTGTTATCAACTGGAGTAATGCCAGGAACCACTCGGAACGCCACCCAGATGGCTACCGCGTTAACTCCCCACCGGAGGATTATGCCCCTCATTTACTCATTGCCTTTTTTATTACCTTTGGTTGCTCAGGAACATTTGGATAAATTTTAACTAGCTGTCATTTTGTCATTGTCGACATTAATTATTATTGAAGGCTCCTACAATATAAGTGCCTATGAAGTGCCGATTTTACCACCGTAGCGGGCATGCCACGACATCCATTCCCAGTATACTACCAGACCTACTGGATCCTTGCAGAAGTGACCTTCTAAGTCCCAGTGCACCACACACCGACCCGATGGGATACGTGGGATAGTAGAACCGCAGAAACAATATTTCAAGTAGATACACTAAATTGACAGGAATTAAAGATTGGTGATACACTACCAAAGTTCCGGAATCCTGACTGGGTAGCAAAACAGGACGGACAGACAAAAAACTGCTCAGGCATCTCAAACTACGTGGCTGTGCTTAGCAACATCAGGGCTAGTAACGCACGCAGCACATACAACAACTAAGGAGCGACCCGCCATATGCTAAGAAATGCCCTAGAACGGTTTTCATGGGTTGCATTTTTACTATGGTGTCTTAGGATCGGGGTGATAGCACTTGTCGTCTGGGGAGCATCCGCCACTCTACTCTCCGGGAGATACTCAGCTAGCAACTGGATAAGTCTGATTGTCGCCGGGCTAGCGCAGGGAAGCGTTTACGCCCTTATTGCCCTGGGATACTCACTGGTTTACGGCATCCTCTTGATGATAAATTTCGCCCACGGCGAGGTGTTTATGGCCGGGTGTTTTACGGCCTATTTTGCGGCCCGCGCGTTGGAGAGTTCTGGATATCTGGCCAAACACCCACTGCTTACCATAGGTGCTCTATTAATTGTGTCTATGGCAGTATCTACCATCGTAGCTGTTCTGCTAGAACGACTTGCATATCGTCCATTGAGAAATGCGCCTCGGCTGGTGCCTCTGATCACAGCTATCGGGGCTTCTTTTGTCTTGCAATACACTTTTCGCGGCCTGTACGGATCCGGCTTTAGCGCCTACCCGACGTTCGACATCCTGCGTGGGAGATGGATGGTCGCCGGCGCAAGCATCCAGATAGTACAAGTTGTTGTTTTCATAAGCGCACTACTATTAATGGCTGTGCTTTACTGGTTCGTAGAACGGACCAAAACAGGGAAGTCCATGCGCGCTGTGTCCGAAGACAAAGAGATCGCGGCGCTCATGGGCATTGATGTAAATCGGGTTATCCTCGTTACTTTCGCCATAGGTGGATTACTTGCCGGGGCTGCCGGTGTATTGAGAGGTCTTTACCAACCACAAGGCATCTCTGCCTTCATGGGATTCATACCTGGACTCAAGGCATTCACTGCAGCGGTGTTAGGTGGCATCGGTAATATACCTGGCGCTATGTTGGGCGGCATCTTTCTTGGGGTATTTGAGTCCATTGGCCCCAATCTGGTACTTGAGGGTTTGGGCATTCCAGGCGCCAATCAGCTCCGTGATGCCATCGCCATTGTAATGCTAGTTTTCGTGCTGATCTTCCGTCCACAGGGCATCCTAGGTGAAAAATTGTCAGAGGAGAAAGCCTGATGGTCGAAGAAAGTGACAAGAAATTTTAGATGACCAATTCAAAACTCAAGCTGGGTATTAGAATGGGTGCCTATGGTGGCGTCGCTACGATTTACCTATGCCTTGTAGGCATAATTGAGACTTTTAGTGACCGCGATATTATTACCGGAATCATCTCGCTTGGGCACACATTGCTATTTCTCACTGCTCTGGTGACAGGCTATCTGAACATGCAACAAGTCGACAAACTGATCAACCCAGCTCATCAGGTAGTCGAAAAAGCGCCCAAGCCGAAGGATACGATACACAGTGCTGTTGCTGGAATCATCACCGGTATATCCTTGGTAATTCTTGTGCTAGTTCTTGATCGTTTCAACATTAGAGATATGCTGGTAAATGCCTCCCCAAAACTGTTTGAATTACTACTCTTAGAGAAGGGGGTCACCCCCACTATGGTGTCCTTGCTTCCTTTCGGACAGGGGCTAGCCGCAGGAATGTTGCGGTTAGTAGTCTTCAGTACTGTTTTAGGTCTAGTAGGCGGCACATTATACTTGCTGCCTCCTACTAGACGGCGATCAATAATGTTGGGGATTGCTATGGTAGTACTCTTGGGACTACTGTCGGACTTGATGCGGATTGCCCTGAATAAACCTGGGTGGTCCGAGGGATTCTACAAACTCATTTACACGGGACGTGGTCTCTCGTCACAAGGCGCAGTAATTACACTTGTAGCAACCGCGGCGATTACTTCGGCCTGGAGATACATCCCGGATTCTTACACGCGGGTGATAAGTGTTATCACCGCTTGGCTGCCAACATGGATCCGGATAACGCTGGCATCCCTATTGTCTGTTTCGCTTCTCCTTCGGTTGGCATGGTTTCTCGGCATCGAAAACGTGTACCCGCCTATATTGCCGGACTGTCCTGGATTAATAACCAGTAACATCAGTCTGACAAATTGTACCGAGTGGATCTCTCAAGGATTATCCGCGCCACAAGAAAGCACAGAGGGTGGCCTGGCATCTTCTGCGCCAGCAGTCTCAGCTGCGATTACGCTAGCCGACTCACTCATGTTGCTAGGAATCGCAGCCTCCATTTTTCTGTTGCTGGTGCGCACCGTTCAGATGAGTATGTCATCTGACATACAAAAATGGCCTGCACCGCCACTCCAGAAATTGGAGCGGGCACAGCGTCTGGTCACGCTGTATCTAGGTGTGGCGGCCCTTCTTTTCATACCTGGAGTGGTCGGTGTCTATCCGAGCGAAGTATTGGTCATGGTTGGACTGTATGTAGTGATGGGCTTGGGATTGAACATAGTCGTTGGCATGGCGGGTCTTCTTGATCTGGGATACGTAGCCTTCTTCGCGGTCGGGGCATACAGTATGGCAGTTCTAACAACGGTGGATGCATCTGTTGGAGGCGCCCAATTGTCATTCTGGGGTGCACTACCTCTCGTAGTGGTGATTACAGGCATAGCAGGTCTGCTGGTTGGCGCACCCGTGTTGCGCATGCGCGGCGATTACCTGGCTATCGTCACGTTGGGATTTGGCGAAATCGCTCGCTTTCTGGCTTTGTCAGACTGGTTCAAGCCGGCATTAGGCGGCGCCCAAGGCATTATCAAGATACCTGACATACACATCGGTGGCGTGGAATTCGTCGGGCCGCAGAAACTGTATTACTTGATCCTAGTCAGCTGTCTAATTGCATACTTTATTACAGCTCGCCTGAAAGACTCGCGCGTCGGACGGGCAT
This sequence comes from Anaerolineales bacterium, assembly GCA_022450585.1. GTDB lineage: Bacteria > Chloroflexota > Anaerolineae > Anaerolineales > UBA11657 > CAJWGI01. The sequence continues at coordinate 12,983 of JAKUPR010000010.1, forward strand.
GGGGAGCCATGCGCGAGGACGAGCAGGTGGCAGATGTGATGGGTGTCAACACCACGGCTTACAAGTTGCTAGCATTTGCGATGGGAGCACTTATAGCCAGCGTGAGTGGCGCAATCTTTGCAGCCAAATTAGGTACGATCTATCCACATAGCTTTAATGTGCAAGTATCCATCACTGCGCTTGGTTTGCTGATTGTAGGGGGCATCGGAAGCCTGCCCGGAGTGGTGGTAGGCGCATTTGCACTAGTGGGTTTGCCGGAGTTGCTGCGCGAGTTTTCCGAATATCGTATGCTTTTTTACGGCGCTGCTATGGTCATCATGATGCTGGTGCGACCACAGGGCTTGCTGCCAAGTGCTAGACGGGGGCACAAATTACAAGGTAACGAACGTGACCAAGACGACTGGATGCGAATTGCAGCTGAGTCTGAAGCTGCTGGTTCCGAATCGTCCGGATAAAAGGCGAGGATAATAAAGCACAATGCCTCATTTGCTCGAATCCAGAAGACTCTTAAAAGACTTCGGAGGGTTGAACGCCGTAGATCATCTGGATTTTCATATCGACGAGGGCGAGATTGTTAGTCTGATTGGCCCCAATGGTGCTGGCAAGACAACGTTCTTTAACTTGATAACAGGGTTCTACCCTGCTGATGACGGGAAGGTCTTGTTTGATGGGCACAACTTGTTGGGTCTGTCCCCCTATCAGATCACCGAACTGGGGATAGCCCGTACCTTCCAAACCGTACGTTTGTTTCAGGAAATGACTATCCTAGAGAACGTCATGGTGGGCCAACATTGCCGAGGTCGAAGCGGGGTACTTGGCGCAGTCTTCCGTCCGCCCAGATATCGAGCTGAGGAGGCCAGAATCCGCAAAAAGGCAGAGGAGCAATTAGCCTTTTTTGGGTCGCGCTTGGGTGGCTATCGACTTGATCAAATGGCTAACAGTCTTTCGTACGCTAACCGCCGGAGGTTGGAGATTGCCCGCGCCATGGGGACGGAGGCAAAGCTAATTCTTATGGACGAGCCCTCGGCGGGTATGAATCCGAAGGAAACTGAGGAAATAGCTTCACTCATCGGCAAACTCAGAGACGAGCGAGGTTTCACTATCCTTGTCATCGAACATGACATGAAAGTTGTGAAAGGCGTGTCTGACCGTGTCGTCGCGATGGATTATGGACACAAAATCGCCGAGGGCACCTATGAAAATGTCGCCAATGACGAACATGTTATTGAGGCTTACCTTGGACGGAAAGCTACGAGAGAGGATCAAGATGCAAGCTGATGTCCGCCAAATGCTAAAGTTATGCCATGTGGACACGCATTACGGCCCTATCCAAATCCTTAGGGATGTGAATATCGACATCAACATGGGCGAGATTACTTGCCTTTTGGGAGGCAATGCTAGTGGAAAGTCGACCACTTTGCGAACAATTATGGGCATGGTAAAGCCAACGAGCGGAACAATCGAGTTTGACGGCGAACGAATCGATGGACTGAGCATTCAACAACTGGTAAAACGTGGTATCTCAATGGTACCTGAGAACCGACGTATCTTCGGCCGCATGACGGTGCGGGAAAACCTTGAAATGGGTTCATTTCTACGTAGCGATCGGAGTGGTATCCGAGAAGATATGGACCGAGTATTTGGACTATTTCCACGACTTAAAGAGCGAGTGGGGCAGCTTGGTGGAACTATGTCCGGCGGCGAGCAGCAGATGCTAGCGATGGCACGCGCACTCATGTCTCGTCCTTCTTTACTTCTCATGGATGAGCCATCCATGGGTCTATCGCCTCTATTTGTACAGCAAACTTTTGACATCATTCAGGAAATCAGCCGACAGGGCACAACAATCTTCGTGGTAGAGCAAAACGCGAACATGGCTTTGTCTATCGCGGACCGAGGATATGTGCTCCAGACGGGTGAAATCGTGCTGGATGACACAGCTGCGAACCTGCGCGAAAACAAAATGATGCGCCAGGCTTATCTGGGCGAGACCTAACCTTATCCGCAGTGGCCGAACAAAACCGGCATCCTGAGCATAAATAAGACACTAGATGAAAATCCGCATTCTCACTGCTGAGGAAATACGCCGCGCTCTACCCATGCATGCTGCCATCATTGGAATGAAGGAAGCATATCGGCAACTTTCCTGCGGCGAGACCACCATGCCATTACGCAATCGCATTGAAATGGCGGACAACGATGGAGTGGCATTATTCATGCCGGCCGCAATACAAAGCTACTCATCGAACCAATCGGGGTCGTTGGCGGTCAAGGTTGTCTCCGTGTTTGGAGACAACCTTGACCGCGGACTGCCACTCATCCACGCAGTTGTGCTGGTACTGGAAGCAACCAGTGGTCGCCCACTAGCACTATTAGAGGGCGGAACACTAACCGCTATCCGTACCGGCGCTGGGAGCGGAGCTGCTACTGACATACTCGCACGCCCGGATGCCACAACTCTGGCTATCTTTGGAAGCGGTGTACAAGCTCGCACGCAGCTGGAGGCAGTTTGCGCAGTACGTACCATCAACCAGGCATGGGTCTACAACAGGACACCTGCAAAGGCAGAAGCATTCGTAACCGAGATGCGCGGACAAGGTGCCATTCCAAACAACCTGTTGGTGGCTGAGTCACCAAAACAGGCTCTGGACTGTGCGGACATCGTTTGCACTGCCACCACCTCCCGCAGTCCGGTCTTCGATGGAGGCGACCTACAGCCTGGCACGCACATCAACTCTGTGGGCGCGTTCACCCCCGACATGCAGGAGGTGGATGCTGAAACAATCCGAAGTGCCTCAGTATTTGTTGATTCGCATAAGAGTGTATTAGCGGAGGCCGGCGACCTGATAGTACCCATCCGCGAAGGAGTGATCACAGAAGACCATATCTGCGCGGAACTAGGAGAGATTGTGGCCGAAAAAAAACCCGGACGCACTTCGCCGGAGGAAATCACCTATTTCAAATCGTGCGGAGTCGCCGTACAAGACGTAGCCGCCGCACAAATTGCTCTAGCTTCAGCTGAGAAGCTTGGGCTGGGAAGAATTGTTTCGCTATAGCATACGCTTGTCTTGTGGTTTCAACGAACAGTTATTAGCAGCCGACGTGCTATAATCTCTCACTATGTCATATCTGAGCAATCTGGAGTGCATTGAGTGCCAGACTGACTACGATTTTAGTCGATTGCAAACCATTTCCACTAAGTACGAAACCTCGTTTTTCGCCAATCGTGACCCAATAAAACTATCGCCACACCCGAGAAACTTGCTCAAGCTCCAACAGTACGTCGAGTGGAACATGCGCCACTGATTAACAACGGGAGGACACAAAGTATCTTTCAGTCATGGCTCTTGAACTGAACAAACTTACGGACCAGGTGTCCGGAATGGGCGAGACTCTAGCTGCACGTTCGACTGAGCTGGCTGCTCGCCTGCCACAGGCCCAAGCCGCACTAAAGTCGATGGTTGACGATGACCCCATACTACAGAGAAAAATAGAACGCGCGCTCTCATTTCACTGGGCAGGAGCAATCCCCACTAATGAACCTGTACATGCCAGATTTCCATGTCCGGCACATCCGGAGCGTGCCAACATTATCGCAGCGGATGGATCGCAGCTCTACCCCAACCGACATGGCATCGCGCTCTACTACCTCATCAACACCGGCAGTATCATTTTCCCCCACGGGATAGATGATGCCCCCACATGTGCATCTGAACCTCATCTGTTCTACAAAAACGATGACATGTACATGGGTGAACACCTAATCCAGGGAAATCTTGTGGACTCCCAGCGTGACCTGGCCGAACTACGAGAACTTGCCCGACTGACTGCGACTGAGGGCGAATCGGTCCCTACCCTAGCTATGGTAGACAATGGCCTACTACTATACCTAGGCCTCCACAGCAGCAATCAACGTCGCTCCGATGAAATCTTGCGTGATTACCTGAGAGCGCTGAGTGAAATCCATACCACGGGTGCAGCCATCTGTGGAGTAATAGATCGACCGCGCGCTGCCAACGTTCTGCGCCTCCTGCACGTAGCAGAACTAGACAAGAACGATTTCCAAGCAGAAGACTTACGCCAGCTCGGTGATTATGCTCAACTCACTGATCGCATGCTCTTCGAGTCACTCCAACCGGGCGAGCGCAGTGCACTATTCATCAACGCATCCCCCGAGAACATGGAGAAATATATGCCGAGAGGACATAAGATCATGTTCTTTTATGTAAACACTGGCAGCATAGACCAACCAGGAATACTAAGGGTAGAACTACCAGAATGGGTGGCAATCCAGCCACAGCAATTGGAGCTGGTGCACGCGGGAGTGGTTGAGCAAGCTCGCTTCGGAAGCGGCTTCCCGTATGTGCTCATGCGCGCACACGAATTAGCTGTAGTCACATGGAAACAGCGCGGTCAGCTAGAACAGATGGTAGCCGGCAGTATGTTACGGAGCGGGGTCTCGCCGATCATCTCTCGCAAAGCGCAGGGAAAGAAATGGACGGACGGAGGTTAACCATACTCAGGTGAGAGATCTATCTGCGTGTCGCACCAGTCTATATTACCATCACTTTATGGAGGCTCCTACCAAATGAACAACTCGGTTCCACACATCCCCATCGGCCGATTGTTGCGCAGCACCACTGTTGGTTTCACCTTCGGCTGCTCAGTTCCAGAACCGGAGGTTCCACTCTTTGGAGATTTTGTGAAAGCTCCTGCTCAGCATGGTCAATCTGAAGTCATCGGCCTGATTAGTGATATCCTCATCGAGGATGATCCTTTTGTACGCCAACTTATCGCCGCACCCGACTTACCAGAAGCCTATATTCAAGACCAACGCAAGAATCGCCAAGTACCTATTGAAGTCAGCGTACTTACAATCGGATACCGAAGGAACAATGCAGTGTTTCAGGAGCTACCTCCACAGCCCCCCATGACTCTAGACTATATTCAACGCTGCGAACCCGAGGAAATCGCCACCTTCACCGGCTCACACGACTACTTCGCTCTAATCATAAACACCCCGGACACATCTGCCGACGAGTTGCTGCCAGCAGCCCTGCAACGAGCTGCGAAAGCACGCCCGGCAGATGAACGCAGATTTTTCATGCTACAAGCCGGCAAAGAACTAGCCCGTCTTCTTGCAAACGACTTGCCCAGATTGAACACACTTCTACGCCGCATACAGGTAATCCCATGAAAGACGAATCCGAACTCGATCTAATTTTCCCACGTGACCATAATGAGACAAGTGAGCAACGTCCCTACCTTGGTATGGTGGTGGGCGGGTCACTCTCCCAAGGACTTATCGTCAAACTGGATGCCAGTGAATTTCCGGGCGGGATAATCGAGCAGCTTGCCATCGGTAGCTATGTAGTTATCCAAGGCCTGACTGGCCGGCGTTTTTTCTGCATCGTAACCGATATAGCTCTGGAACACACTAATCCTGCACTCGAAGCCAACCCCCCCAGCGAGAACGACGTTTTCAGTGCAGAGATTTATCGCAGCACAGTCGCCTATGGACGTGCCAGCATCGCACCAATGCTGGTCCTCGAGCAAGATGAAGAAAAACCAAAGCCAGTAAAAACTATCCCAGCGCATTTCTCTATCGTTGCGCATGCTAACGAACAGGACGTAGCCAATGTATTCGGAACTGAGGACGAGCACCACTTTCACATAGGTAGTCCCTTGGAAATGGACGATGTACATGTTAACATCAATCTTAACCGCTTCATTGAGCGCTCGTCAGGCGTGTTTGGAAAAAGTGGCACTGGTAAATCCTTCATCACACGCACTCTGTTAGCGGGAATCGTGAAATCCGCCAAAGCATCCTGCCTTATTTTTGATATGCACAATGATTACGGATGGGCCGTCAGGGATGAGCGCGGCCGGGAATACAAGGGACTCCAGCAGCTCTTTCATGCTAACCGAGTAAATGTCATCACGCTCGACCCGAAAACCTCGCAAGCTCGAGGAGATCGCCACGATGGGGCCCTGCGTATCCCATATGACGCCATCGAGCCAGAGGATGTAGCTATGCTGGAAGGTGTCCTTGCCCTCAGCGAAGTGCAAGTTAACGCACTATATTTTCTTCGTCGACGACTGGGCAAGTCATGGTTCCAGAAACTGATGTCAGATGATGACAATGACCGAGAAGAATTGGATAAATATGTCAGCGAGGGAGAGCTTATTAAAGGCACGCTAGGTGCTATCCAACGAAAATTCGAACTCTTCCGGCGCATGGAGTTCCTACAAGAGAGAGTTGGCGACGACATAATCGAAGACATCTTTCACAAGCTGAATGCTGGCACCAGCATTGTTCTAGAGTTTGGCACATTTGGCGATAGTTTGCCTGCCTATATGTTCGTGGCCAACTATCTCACCCGCCGAATCCACCGCCACTACGTTGCAGCAAAAAACATAGCGTCCGGGCGACAAGGCGATGACCCTAGGCCCCTGATGATTGTAATTGAAGAAGCGCACAAATTCTTAGATCCTGAGATTGCGCAGCACACTATCTTCGGAACAATTGCGAGAGAGATGCGCAAATACAACGTTACACTGCTCATTGTCGACCAAAGACCCAGCGGCATCGACGACGAGGTAATGAGTCAGATTGGCACACGTGTTACCTGTCTACTAGATAACGAAGCAGACATACGCGCCGTGTTCTCCGGAGTCAGTGGGGCAAGCGCATTGCGTGAGGTGCTGGCCCGGTTGGATACGCAGCAGCAGGCGCTAATTATGGGGCACGCGGTTCCCATGCCAGTAGTCATTCGAACGCGCGATTATGGCGAGAACCTGTATGCGGATCTAGGACATGTAACAAACGCTGACCCAGAAACTAATGTAAAACATGCTAAGGAGGGATTATTTGAGGACTAACACATCCCGCGCAAAATTGTTACTGCAACTTAATGGACACTAAAGAGCACCATCTGTGATGCTAGCATATTCCCGGTCATGGACTTCCCCAGAGCTCTCGATATACTGCAAAGACTGATGTCGGAAATAGGTGTCATACAGCTCTGCATAATAGCCACTCTTATCCATGAGATGCAAGTGGCTCCCCTGCTCAATAATGTCGCCTTTTCGCAACACGATGATACGATCAGCAGAACGAACAGTAGAAAGTCTATGCGCAATCAAAATGGATGTGCGGTCGCCCAGTATTAGGTCCAGAGCCTCTTGAATTTGAGATTCCGTGAACGGATCCACGCTCGCGGTAGCCTCATCCAACAAAAACACGGTGGGTGCCTGTAGCAGAACACGGGCCAGGGCAACCAACTGCCTTTGTCCTAGAGATAGTCGAGCACCACGTTCGCCAACGTCAGTCTGTAGACCATCTGGCAAGGTATGGATCCACTCCCCTTCCCCGATACGACACGCCACAGCATGAATTTCTTTCACAGTTGCCCCAGGACATGAATAACTTATGTTGTCTGAAACTGTGCCGGAAAAAAGGAATGGGGACTGAGACACAATACCAAGCTGACGACGATACTGATGCAAGTCTAGACTACGCACATCTTGACCTCCGACGCGAATGAGGCCACCTTGAAATTCGTAGAACCGCGCTAGAAGTTTGAGAAGAGAAGACTTCCCCGAACCGGTATGACCCACCAGAGCCACGCTTTCCCCAGATGCAACATGCAGGGAGAAATTGCGGAGTACAGGCTCATTGTCACTATAATGAAAATCTACACCGTGAAAGGAAATGTCTCCAGCATTTTTAGATGGCGTCTCTCTCGCAATTTGTGCAACCGAGGGCTTGGCATCAATAAGAGCAAAGACGCGCTCAGCCGCTGCTAACCCACCCTGAAATTGGCTCCAGAACGCAGCCAGTTGCATCATCGGGAACCAGAAGCGATCAACCGTAGAGACAAACAGATACCATGCCCCAACCGATACTACATTAACACTCACGGCACGGCCACCAGCGTACAGAATCAGTGCTATGCCAATGCCGGACAGTACAGTGAGAAATGGGAATACTGTAGAGAGTACCAGTCCGCGCCGGAAGTTAATTCTGTATGATTCGGCGTTCACTTCTGAAAACTCGCCGTAAATGGAGGATTCCTGGCGAAAATTCTTGGCTACGCTTATGCCGGTGACAGCCTCTTGAATGGCTGTGTTCACATTTGCCATGGCACGCGTACCCTGACGCGTAACCTTCCTAGCTACACGCCTCCAACCCTTCACGAGGTAAAACACTAGCGGGGAAATCACGAGCTGCAAGATGGCCAAACGCCACTCAATCGCAAACAATACAAATATTAGCACTATCACTACCGCCATTTGGTTGAGTACGTCCCCAACCAACCGCATGGTTTGCCCAAATTCGTGCGTATCAGAGGTCACGCGACTTATAACCCGTCCAGAACGATGTTCGTCATAAAATGGCAGATCGTGGCGCACCGCAGCCCGGAAGGCATCGTTGCGCATCTGCAGAACAACATCTCCTATAAGCGCAGAAAATACCCGGAAACGTAGATAATTAAGAACCCAAGTAAGTACCCCGATTGCCAAAATTAGCGCTGTCATCCGTAAGACCAGCTCTTGCTCACCGCTGGCTTCTAGCCGGTCCACTCCGCTTGCTACCAGAACCGGCATTGCCGCACCTAGCACAGATAGGACCAACAGAGACAGAGTGACAACCAGGACTTGTCGTACGTGTGGCCGCATATAAAGAGCGATGCGCCTAACCAGATCTCGGTCACTGTAAACACGGTCATAGGCCTCAGTGGCGAGACCACCAAAAACTGAAGTCATCTCAGCTCTCTTCTCGGTCCGGCTGCTCCCAACGACTATGGCGTGAAAAAATTTGTCGGTACGCAGGCGACGTCTTAAGCAGCTGAGAGTGGTCACCCACTGCTGTCACCCGCCCACGCTGCAACACCACGATTAAATCCGCCCAGCGAATCTGCGAAAGTCTGTGAGTAATCAGAAAGGTCGTACGCCCCCGAGCAGCTCGACGAATAGCACTTTGAATTTGGTCTTCTGTGGCACTGTCAATCGCACTGGTGGAATCATCTAAAACGAGAATATGAGGATTCGTCAAGAACGCGCGTGCTAGCGCTAGGCGCTGACGTTGTCCGCCTGAGAGCGTCATTCCACGCTCACCGATTACTGTCTCATAACCATTATTAAACGTCATTATGAAATCGTGAGCTTGTGCAGCACGCGCAGCTTCTTCAACCTGGTGCTGTGTAGCTCCAGGTAATCCAAAGGCTATGTTGTCTGCTACGCTACGTGAAAAGAGAAAGAGGTCTTGCTCGATGATAGATATCTGCCGACGTAGGGACGCCAGCTGCCAATCGCGCACATCCACGCCATCAACCAGAACACGCCCGCGCTGCACGTCATAAATACGATTGATCAGCTTCACCAAAGTGGTTTTGCCAGAACCCGTCTGACCAACCAGCGCAACGGTCTGGCCCGGCTCCACACGGAAACTAACTTCCTGCAGCACCTCAGAGGTCGGCGTGTACCCAAATGTGACGTTCTCAAAAACCACGCTTCCTTGAACTGCCTCCGAATGACCCTGCACGTTTTCGTCGAGTTCGGTCTGCTCCGTAATCAATTCCAATAGTCTCCGAGCCCCTGCGACTCCCAACGCCACCTGTGAATATGAGAATAGTGATACAAATACTGGAAAACCAAAGAGAGCGATCAAACTCATAAATGCAACCACATCTCCTATAGAGATTGCCCTCTGCTGATATAAAGTGACCGCATGCCAAAATCCAAAACCGTTTGACAGACCCATTAGTAATAACGGGAGAAAGCGTGCCTCAACGCGGCCCTGTAGAACAAAAGCGTCCCGGTATGCACCCGCGTGTTTCATGAAACGTCCGGTTTCAGTATTCTCCTGGGCAGCTGCCTTCACAGTCTCAATACCATCAATGGCCTGCGCCAGATGCGCGTTCAAATCTCCAAATGTTCCCCTTACACGTTCAGAAATCGGACGCAATTCAGTAAGATATTGCCAAACTGCAGCCGCATAAAGCAACACAAAAGCCAGTGGAACCAACATTAACTGCGGATGAATGGAAAAGGCAAACACTACAGGCATTATAAGGAAACTGCTAGATCCAATTACCATATTGAGCCCAGGGTTAAACATCAGGTTAATCTCGCGCACATCATTTGTGGCTCGCGCCATAATATCGCCAACAGCGTGCATATCGTGGAAGGTCATGCTCTTGCCAATCAGACTAACATAGAGCTCATCTCGGCTGTCACGTTCCACACGCTGACCCATGACCTCCGCAGAAAAATTACGGACTAGCATTACTAGTGACCGCCCAGTCTGGGTAACAACAACCATTGCGGCAACCCACAGTAAACGGCGGTAGTCAGGAATAGCCTGCTCATTCACCAAAGCATCAAACGCGATGCCGATCAGCAATGGTATCTGCGATGCCAGAGCACCATTACCTAAAGACGGAAGTAACATTCCCAGAACCGGCCACAGGTGCCAACGCGCATGCGAAAACAGCCAACGTAACGGAGTTCGCCTATCTGGCGAATGCCGGTTCTGTACGGTAAATTCACTTACAGTCATTATAGATTCATGAAGTTCACAACCAAAAAAGGCGCCCCACAATTGGGCGCATAACAAAGTATAACGTATTCCGGTTACAGGAGATAAGCCCACACGGTATAATCGACGCCAATGCGTAAAGGAACGTTTCTCTTTCCACTCACCCTAATCACTCTAGCCGGAGTGGCATTACGTTTTTATCAATTGAACACAATTCCGCCTGGATTACACTACGATGTAGCTGCAAATGCGATTCTAGTAGAAGATATTGCTATACGGGGATACAGACCAACATTCATAAGTGCATATACCGGAAAGGAGGTGCTGTTTTTTTATTCTACAGCAGCTCTCTATCGCCTAATCGGCTCCTCTGTTTTTGCCCTTAGAGCGTCCGCTGCACTATGGGGAATAGTAACGATCCCAATCACTTTTTTTGCCCTACGGCAATTGCTGCGACACGATCGGCATTCACGTTGGTTAGCAGCTTTCGGTGCCACTATGCTAGCGTTTTCGTTCGCGCATCTAGTCTGGTCTCGATTCGGTCTACGAGCAATAACTCAACCACCCGTTCAAGCACTCGCAATAGGTTTTCTGTTCCGAGCCCTACGTGCAGGCCGCACACAGGATTTCTGGATTGCAGGAATATTTACAGGACTTAGCGCACACACCTATCTAGCAGCCCGGGCCCTGCCATTTGTTCTCGCCATTAGCACCCTGCCATTGCTACGAGCGTACTGGAATCCACGATCAATGCAGCCGCTGCCATCAGCCAAACAAATCTTTGGTTTCATTTTAGCCAGCGGTTTAGTAGTGGCACCACTTGGAATCCACTTCTGGGAACACCCACAAGAGTTTCTTGCCCGCATATCACAAGTCGCACCTAGAACAGCGGAAGTAGAATTAGTATGGCAAGGTATAACCGCAGCACTAGGAATGATTTTCATATCTGGGGAACAATACCACCGCTTCAACATACCGGGCAAATCATTACTCGGACCATTGCTAGGAGCAATGTTTTTGTTGGGCTACGCTTTCGCTGCATGGCGCCTCCTACGTACGCGAGGGAAAAATGGTTTGGACAAGCCCATAAATCGGGTTGCTGAACTGATGTTAATAGTATGGATACCGGCATTCCTGCTACCGACCGCCCTAGCCGTGCACGAGGTTTTCCCATCAACTGTGCGCGCATTCGGGCTTTTTCCATTACTTTTCGCTCTGCCCGCCCGCGGGATGATATTGGTGCTCGACAAATTTGCATCATTACACACGGTGCAGAAAATACGACTTCCTATTATTCTCTTAGCATTTGCCGGCCTAACTGGTGCTTTGACTACTCGCAATTACTTCGCTATTTGGTCCAATTTGAAGACACAACATCTTGCCAACGATGGGGACCTCGCACACGCAGCCCAATTCTTGAATACCCGCGAAGAAAACGCTGACAGTATCTACGTAAGCGCAATACACCACCAACACCCTACCATGGCATATCTGGCAGAAGAATATGAAAAAATAAAATGGCTGCGCGACGCGCGTGCTCTCGCTATACCAAGCGATGGGTCCGCCCTGTATCTATTCCCACAATCGGCGCAGCCACCGTCAGAATGGATATCTAAATGGAAATCGGCACTCACATATGCGCCCCTGGACCCACTGGGAAATATAGATTTCCACGCATATCATTTCGACCATGTGCGAGCAATACCACAACCTGAGTTCCAAGATATGTACGCTAACTTTGGAAACATAGCAAAATTGACCGGGTTTCGGATTGTGGCATCGCAAACCGGACAACCGTTACTAGTCGATTTAAGACTGCATGTACTAAATCCTCTTCCAGACGGCGATTACCGGTTAGTAGCTGACTTATTGGATGCATGGGGATATCCATGGGTACAATCTTTCAACGAGAGTTACCCAGCAGAGCAGTGGCGAGAGGGCGAAAATATCATCGCCCGCCTAGAAATACCGCTCCCCAGCGGGATTCCTCCCGGAGAATACATTCTAGCATCCACATTGTACTCCCCCAGTAATTACCACAATCTCCCCGCGTTAGACTCGGATGGACGAGCCACAGCTGCAGCGCTCGTTGGACCGCTGCAGATATCGCGTACAAAAAATCAGACTACAACAAGTGAGCCGGAGCTGAAATTCTCACAAGAATTTGGCGATTTACAGCTATTGGGATACGACTTGCCATTGCGGTCCTTGCGCCCCGGAGAAACACTACCACTAGCACTCTACTGGAAAGCCAGCATAGCTCCCACTGAGGAGTACCTCGTGAAACTGAAATTAGGAGAAATAATGCTAAGCTTATCCGCACCTGTACATGGAAGCTATCCGACCACTGCCTGGTCCACTGATGAGGTTGTCATCGATCGCCACAACCCGCGAGTGGCACGCAATTTTCCCGCAGGAGAAAGTCCACTAAGCCTTGCTGTGTCTGTCTCGGGACATGAAATTAAGGAGGTTTCACTAGGTGACATTAGGATTGCAAATGTCGAACGTGAGTTGGAAAAGCCTTACTCAGAGTATCCCACTGATTTCGTCCTAGGTGAAACCTTCCGGCTGGTTGGCTATAACATTACTACAGATTCGTCACTGCTTATCCAGCTGCACTGGCAGAGCATCGTCGTTAACGACACTGACTACACCGTATTCGTGCACGCCACGAACACACATGGGATTCTAGATGCCCAGAGTGACAGCCAACCGGCGGACGGCTCCTACCCAACCAGCCTATGGATTGAGAACGAATTCATAGAGGACACACATACTCTCACCCTTCCACCCGGAGAATATTCTCTATCCATAGGCATGTATCTACCCACTACAGGTGAGCGCCTACTACTCGAAAGTGGAAAAGACGCCATCCAAATCCCAGAGATAATAATGCCTTAATCCAAAGCGGTCGATACTAGTCCTTGCCGGATTTCATGCCATGCAAAGAATCTGATACAATTTCACACACAATAACTGAGTTTTATTGATGACATTACAAGACAAACCTAGCGGCATATATAATAAAAAACGAAAAACGCGCTGGATTATCACAGCAGCAGTACTCGCTTTAATAGTACTGTTGGTTACTCCATCGTGTACAAGCTATGAAACACCACCAAAGGAGCTATCATCAATGTCACAGATGCAATGGTCAAATCCACCAGAAATGACAATTGATTCGACAAAAAGCTACAGCGCAACGCTGCAGACTGAAAACGGAGATATCATTCTACAGTTATTCGCTACTGAATCTCCGTTCACAGTAAACAATTTCGTTTTCCTCGCTCGTCAGGGGTACTATGACGGTGTAACATTTCACCGCGTCATTGCTGGTTTCATGGCGCAGGGAGGTGACCCGACAGGTACTGGCGCCGGCGGACCAGGATACAACTTTGATGACGAAGTTGATAACGATCTTAGCTTTGACCGCCAAGGACTGCTAGCAATGGCCAACGCGGGACCTGGTACTAACGGTAGCCAATTCTTCATCACTTATGCTCCCACTCCTCATCTGACAGGTAAACACACAATTTTCGGAGAGGTCATACAGGGCATGGATGTCGCATTGGCCATACCACCCCGAGACCCACAAAGAGACAATGATCCTGGTGTGGTCATTGAATCTATAAGCATTGTAGAGAACTAAAGCTCTCGTTCTCAACTCATGTGAACACCCGTTGGCTGTGCCACGGAGGCTTTGACTCCCCAAGATGAAAACCACAGTGGTATTACCGACCTACAACGAGGCCCAAACCATAGTAGAAATCGCAAGTGCGTTGCTGGAATTGCCCGTCGACGACTTGTCGATTTTAGTTATCGACGATAATTCCCCAGACGGTACCGGACAGATAGCCGACAGTTTGGCCGCAGAGCACCCTGAGCGAGTGGAGATTCTCCACAGATTAGGCAAAAAGGGCCTTGGAAGTGCATACATTGAGGGTTTTACTCATGCCATTAATACGGGAACAGAAGCTATTATTCAAATGGATGCTGATTTTTCCCATGCGCCGCGCTACATCCCAAAAATGCTAGAAGAGTTGCGTGGATGCGACGTAGTCGTTGGATCGCGCTACGTGCCAGGTGGCAGTGTAGACGAACACTGGGGCTGGGGCCGACGTATGCTGAGTAAATTCGCCAATACCGCATACGCGCGCCTGATTTTAAGATTGCATGTGCAGGACGTCACTGCTGGTTTTAAAATATGGAAAAAGGAGACACTCCTCGGAATCGATTTGCGACGCGTAAACTCCAACGGCTATGTGTTTCAGGTAGAAATGGCATATCTTACAGAGAGACTTGGGTACCGTGCACTGGAATTACCTATATATTTCGAGGATCGCCGCATTGGCCGCTCAAAAATGTCTCTGAGTGTCAAATTCGAAGCAGCATGGCGCACTTTACAGGTATTCCAGCAGCATGGAAACTTGACCCCAACAGACCGCAAGCGGTGAATCGCTTTATTATCCGTAAACGTTTAATCATTCCGCTAGTTCTGCTACTACCACCAATATTGATACTAGCGACAGTTACACTGGGGGGTAACACCCTGCTGCCCAGTGACAATCTCATCGCATACGAGCCTTGGGCTTCAGCAGTCACAGACCTGAAACTAACGGCACCGGAAATACCGCACAACCCACTTCTCTCGGACCTCATTTTGCAAAATTATCCCTGGAAACGCTTTATACGCCAGGCTATAGATGCAAGGGAAATTCCCCTCTGGAACCCTTATATTTTCTCGGGAGTGCAGTTTCTCGCTTCAGGCCAGCACTCGCTTTTCTATCCTCTCAGCCTGATATTCTACGTGCGCCCGCTAGAGAAGGCCTACGGTTGGTTCATGCTGTCCCACTACTTTCTGGCCGGTGTCACGATGTATTTGTTTGCCCGTGCATTACAGATCGGGCGCTTAGGTGCTCTGATAGGAGCCAGTGTCTATCAACTCTGTCTCTTTGTGATAGTCAGTACTGTATTTCCAATGATAATAGCCGGGGCGGTTTGGCTGCCACTGATACTACTCGCAATCGAATACATAATACGACAACGCCCCTTGTTCAACAATCCTACCTCGCTACCATGGATGATAATCGGAGCATCGGCGATTGGTTTACAAATATTCGCTGGACACCCAGAAGTGGTAGCTTACTCGCTCTTGGTGGCTGCCGCTTACGCATCCTGGCACCTCGTTCCACTTGCACGTTCACAAGGCTGGATAGCGATGCTGCGACCCATGCTATTCATCGGAGCTATGACGATTTTCGGTTTTCTTTTGGGAGCGATGCAATTTATTCCAATGCTGGAAGCTGCCAGCAGCAACTTCCGGTCTGATGCTGCAAGCTTGGCCGAGGTAAGAGGATGGGCCTATCCGCCACGAAGATTGATAACATTACTAGCGCCAAACTTCTTCGGTAATCCTAGCCACCACGGATATTTTGACTGGTTTACCCGTATCTGGACACCGGTAAGCATAAATGCCCTCGGAGAACGTATCAATGCAATCGACTGGGGAATTAAGAATTATGTGGAAGGTAGCATGTACGTCGGCGTCATGCCTCTGTTGCTTGCCGCCGTCACCCTGCTGCATCTAGGTGGTAGGTCAAATCCCAACGTGAACCACCGCCGGATTACTGTGTTTTTCGCAGTACTAGCAGTTCTAAGTCTAGCATTTACGTTCGGCACACCACTTTACGCGCTGATATATCACCTTCCCGGATTGAGCCAACTTCACTCTCCCTTCCGATGGGTATGGCCCTTCAGTTTTTGCATGGCGGTATTGGCAGCACTGGGAGCCAATTCGTTGGTCACTGGTATGCGTAGCGGTAGAAACAAGACCGCGAACAGGGTAGGTCATATAGCAATGCTGGGCGGCGCAGGATTGTCCATCGCCGTAGTCTTAGGATTTGGATTTTACCCACGTGTTGAACCATTGGTCCATAACGCATTCCGTAACATGGAATTGGCCAGTCAAGCATTCGCAGATAGCCGAATGTTCTTCTCTTATCAGGCGCGCTGGATGCTGCAACTAGGTTTGCTTCTTCTACTGAGTGGCTTCGCGCTGCAGAAAGCGGCAAGCTCCAACAAACGTCGCTGGCGCTTCGCGCTGCTGGCATTAGTTATCGGAGATTTAGTTAGCACCGGCTACGGCTTCAATCCAAGCAGCGACCCGGCACCACTACATTACACCCCTCAAGTGATAAAATTTCTACAACAAGACGAGACACAATGGAGATTAACCACCTACGACCCAGATTCTCAGAAGCCATTGAACGCCAACTCCGCATGGATGTTTGACCTGCAGGATGTGCGTGGATACGACTCTATCATACCGCGTCAATACGTCGACTACATGTCGCTGATTGAGCCACAGCATGAGTTGGCATACAACCGAATCGCCCCTATCACCAGCTGGCAAGGCCTTCATTCTCCGCTAATAGATTTGCTCAACGTAAAATACGTGTTAAGTCAACAGGAAATTGACAGTCCGCAAAAATACGAATTAGTCTATGAAGACGAGTTGCGCGTATACCGCAACCTGGATGTTTCCCCTCGTGCGTTCACGCTGCCAGAGGGATGCGTCTTCACTACAAAAGATTTTGCCAGCTCACTGCGTAAACATGACCCACGTCATTTCATCTCATTACAGCCCGGCACTGCCAATCGTCCTACCTCTCCTACAGCATCAAAACACGAGTGTGAGCCAGCACCAGCCAATATCACAGCTTCATCCCTTAACGAGGTGCACATAGAGATAGACTTAAGAGAGCCCGGATATCTAATGCTGGTAGATTCATACGCACCAGGATGGGACGCATATGTGAGCACCGCGCAATCCTCCGAAGAACTGTATCCTGTGCTGCTCGCTAATGGGAACTTCCGGGCAGTCCGTCTTAACGCCGGCCAGCAACATGTCAGCTTTAAATACAACCCTGACTCCTTTCGCCTAGGCGGGATAGCTTCGGCACTTTCTATCTTGACGCTGCTCGTGCTCATGGCCATATGGAGTTGGCGCACATTCTACCGAGAACATTCTACTTCTCCAATGCGCAGGGTGGCGAAAAATAGCATCGCTCCAATGGGATTCAATCTGCTCAACCGCGCCATCGATTTTATTTTTGCAATGTTCTATCTGCGCATGCTAGGTCCGGCGCAAGCCGGAAATTACGCCACAGCAATCGTTCTAATAGGATGGTTCGACATCTGGATAAATTTCGGCCTTAACACTTGGCTGAGCCGCGAGGCATCGCGCGACCAAACACGCGCCAATAGATTCCTAGCCAACACCACCATATTCCGGGTGGTGCTAGGCGGTGTCACCTTGCCAATCTTTCTTGGCAGTATCGCACTATACCAGCGACACACCGGAGCATTGGGAGACGACACAGTGCTGGCCATTGCCCTACTGGCAATCGGTATGTTATTTTCTTCAGTTTCCACAGGATTGACCGCATTATTCTACGCCTATGAAAAGGCTGAGTATCCGGCCGTGGTCAGCACTCTGACTACTATCCTAAAAGTTGTCTTTGGGGTAGGAGCGCTATTGCTAGGCTACGGTTTCGTTGGAATGGCCGGAGTTACCATAGTCGTTAACGCGATTACCATGACGGTGTTGACAATAACAGTGTGGCGCTTGTTCTTCCGCCCAAGACCAGAATTCGACCTCTCCCTGCAGCGAGAGATGGTCTCAGAATCATTTCCTCTCATGCTCAATCACCTACTAGCAACACTCTTCTTTAAAATCGACATCCCCATGATTCGCGCCATCAGGGGAGAATCCGAAGTAGGACGCTATGGAACCGCATACAAATTTGTGGACGCATTTAATATCATTCCATCCTTTTTCACTTTCGCCCTGTTCCCGTTAATGAGCCGTCAGGCTGAGACAGACCGCCCGGCACTGACGCGTACTTATCACCTTGCCATAAAGCTGATGGTATCTCTCGCTTTACCAATTGCTTTGATGACCACATTGCTTGCCATTCCACTGGTTAGGATGCTCGGCGGAAGCGCTTTTCTACCAGAAGGTGCGCTAGCGTTGCAATTAATCATCTGGTCGATTCCCTTTGGGTGGATCAACAGTGTCACAAATTATCTCCTAGTGGCCATAGGTCAGCAAAGAGCACTAACACGCGCTTTCGTCATCGCCGTTGCTTTCAATATGATAACAAATGCTATGCTAATTCCACACTACGGTTTCCGAGCAGCAGCAATTTCTACAATTTTGTCTGAGATAGTAGTGGGAACAGCTTTCCAGTGGTATATCTTTCGATACCTAAGCCCTACACCTTGGCGTCGTTTGTTCTGGCGAATGGGAGCAGCTGCGTTGCTAATGATCGCTGTCAGCTGGATGGGTGCTAAGATACATGTGTTACTCGCAATATTGCTTGGCGGCATCATGTATCTAGCGGCTACTATCTTTCTCGGGGTGTTCACTGTACGAGAACGAAAGTTGCTTGCCCAACTGCTGCCAACCTCAATCCGAACCCGAATCACTTCACTTGAGAGTGAATAGATTGATCATTCAAGATTCAATCATTTTTATTCAATCCGCATAAATTGCTGAATAAGTGTCCTCCCCCCCTATTCCTTGCGCTGCCCATCGATAGTAACTTACTCTAGGCATGATATACTCGCCTCGCGATGACTGATATAGACGTCAAACGGACGTACGTACAGAGTATACTCAGTACTCATTCTCCTGCAGACGCACTTGCGAGTTACTACGCGCTTCACCACAACCCAGAGCGCACTTCCCTTTTTCTCCACGAAAATGAATCGGGGCAAACGGATGGTTTCCTGGTACGCGCTCACACCGGAATGGATCTGTTTACCCCGACTGTTACCATGCGGGCAAAATCCGACCAGGCCGCCGCAACACTTTTCAGGATGGGTCTCATCTCCAACAGACCGTATTATTTACTGCTTCCACCTGAGCTCGAGGCAGTGGCTTCCCGAGAGCTAGAGATGACGGCTCTCGCTAAGCTGCACGTATATTGTCTGGAGTCAAAGGACTTCCAGCATATAATCAATGCTCTAGTGCAACCTCACACTGGTGCTAATGGATTGCTAGGCTTCATTATTCGCTCCAAAGGCCGCACGCTTTCCAGTGCTCGAGTCATCTGGCAATCCCAGTATTTCGCCGAAATATCTGTTTCCACTGTCCCAGAAGCGCGTGGGCGGGGTTGGGGGCGCTCAGTAGTTGCGGCTCTGGTAAACGAACTTGTACACAGGAGAATCCGACCCATTTACGTCACCACAGAGGACAATCCAGGGTCAATTCGCGTCGCACAGACAGTAGGCTTTGTGGACACCGGCACACGTATTTTTTCCGGCAGCGCCACAAGGCCATCCACGCACTAAAAGAAGATATGTTGGCAGCGTTATGGTTGAATAGTTGAGCAACTATGACTTATCAAATACATGACAACATCCCCGTCTGGGGAGACCTACAACCAAATGCTCTTGCACAAATGCGCGCTTGCCTAGAGCATAAGAGCGCGGTGAAAGCGGCTCTCATGGCGGATCATCACCTCGGCTATATACAACCCATTGGTGGCATACTGGCCTATGACAACGCAGTGTCCCCATCGGGCGTAGGTTACGACATAGCCTGCGGAAACAAAGCCGTGCGACTGGATATTCCCGCAGCTGAGGCACGTGCCAACATTACCAAAATCATGACCGGCATCTGGGAAACTTTAGAGTTCGGTGTAGGACGTAAAAACAAGGAGCGAGTCGACCACAGTCTCTTCGAGGAACAAGCCTGGAAGCTCAAACCACTGGCATCCCTGAAGAAACTTGCGGAGGAGCAACTTGGAAGTATCGGCAGCGGCAACCACTACGTCGACATTTTCGTAGACGAGTTAGAACAAGTATGGATTGGTGTACACTTCGGCTCACGAGGTTTTGGGTACAGGGTAGCAACCCATTTCATAAAAGAAGGTGGTGGCAAATCGAACGACGTTTGCCCAGTTGTCCTGCCGGTAAACAGTAATATTGGCCAAGATTACCTGACGGCTATGCATCTAGCGGGAACCTACGCATACGCTGGCAGGGACTGGGTATGCAAACGGGTGGCCAGTTTGCTGGGCGCAGAAATTCTGGAAGAGGTACACAATCACCACAATTTTGCTTGGCAAGAAAGACACCAAGGGACGAATCTATGGTTAGTACGAAAAGGTGCCACACCAGCGTATCCCGGACAGTGCAGTTTCATAGGTGGCAGCATGGGTGACGTCTCGCTGATTGTAGAGGGCATTGAGTCCCTCGAAAGCAAGACCGCTCTGTACAGCACCATTCATGGAGCCGGACGCATAATGTCACGCACCGAGGCATCCGGTAGACGCCGCAAAGGAAAGAGGCGCGGCGGTAAGATTTCCCGCCGTATGATGATAGATTGGGTCACAAATCAGAATATTGAGCTTCGCGGAGCGGGCACGGACGAATCGCCTCACTGTTATAGGAGACTACCCGAAGTAGTGAACCACCACGCCCCGACCCTGCGCGTTCTGCACACTCTACGTCCCATTGGAGTAGCTATGGCCGGCACGGATTAAACTATCTATTAGTGCAATGAAACGGGAATCCACGCTATCCATTAGTGCTTCATCTCAGAACTCAGCACTGCCTTTTGCCATTGAGTTAGCCCACGCCGCCGGGAAGAAGCTAACAAAATGGTTCGGGAATACAGAGATACAAACAAAACCGGATGGCACCACGCTGACACAAGCCGACACTGAAGTGGATTCATTCATCTGTACGGAGATAGGAACAAACTTTCCAGAGGATCAAATAATCAGCGAGGAACTGAATCTCTCTTACTCAATCAACACTGCAAATGTATGGGTGATTGACCCGCTTGATGGGACTACGAATTTCAGCCAGGGAATACCACTCTGGGGAGTATCAATAGCACTTTTGGAACATGGTCAGCCAACCATGGCAGTACTGCATTTTCCGGCACTCAACCTTCTCTTCCACGCAGAAAAAGAGGCAGGCGCATTCGTAAACGGTGACCGGATTTTAGCACCAGTGACATCCGAAGTGACCCGCCACTCTATCTTCACCTGCAGCACTGGCGCTGAACAGTGTTACCCTCTGAAATCCCTTTCCAAGCGGAGAACATTCGGCTCGACAATCTACGAGCTGTGCCTGGTAGCACGTGGTCAAGCCCTCTTCAGCATAGTAGCAAAACCGAAAATTTGGGATCTAGCGGGGGCATGGATTCTAATTAAGGAAGCGGGCGGAGAAATTAGTACATTGGACAGCTCATCACCATTTCCGCTTACATCCTCCACGGATTACTCAAAGCGCCACTTCCCTTTACTTGCCACATCTACTTCAACGCTCTGGCAACAGCTCCGAACAAGCATTCAAGAATAAGTGTCCATTTCCATTATCTATCAATGAGCACTTAAGGATAGGGAATAACTAGTTCACGACCAACTTGAATCATAGTACGGTCACTGATATGGTTACGATCAATAATCATCTGCAACGGTACCTCATATTGAACTGAAATCCCTATAAGGGTTTCGCCATGCTTCACTACGTGAACACGCTGCACTGGGGTAGGAGTAGCCGGAGGACCAGGAGGAGGCCGTGGTGTCAACGGCGGTGAAAGGGTAGGCATAGCTATCATCTCATCGAAAAAACGATCAATAATAATTTGCGGGTATTCATCCGAGTACATACGAAGCGTATCAAAAAATTGAACGCCGCTCACAAATTTAAAGGTACTATTGCGAAATAGATCACGGGTAAGTTTCCGGAATGCCACTTCACCGATACTGTTACGAAGGTCATGTAGGAACTTAGCACCCAAGCGGTAGGTGTTTTTCAATAACTCTTCTGTAGTTCTTAGGTCGTAAGCGGTCCGATTCAACGCGCCCGCAGGCTGCCAGTATTCTACTCGGTCCCTCCAGTACCAATCGCGCATATCGGATTGGTAGCGTTCGACATACAAATATTCCGAGTACATGGCAAGAGATGCCCCTAGCCAAGGCTCCGATAGAGGATGATAGCCAACCACCTCACCCCACCAAAGCTGCGCCATCGTCAACGGGAGCAGTGACATTAGCAATGTGTCAGGTTGCCCAGAGTAATCATCAAACCCACGACCCGTGTGAAGCAGCAATCCACCGGAGGCAACGCTAGATAAGTAGGCATCTTGAGCTATAACAAGACTCCGGTAAGGATAATGTCCAAACTGATCATTAAAGAGAACCAAAGCCTGGGCGGCAGCCGCAAGTACATCATCGGCTTCAAAAGCATACTCACGCAAGTAAAAAACATAGATCGTCACCCCAGCCTCCGTGCGGGTTAAGACTTCATACGAAGGGCTGGCGCTGAATGCTATAGTGCGTGCATTTGGCATATGGAACTGCCATTCATTGCTCCTTCGCTCAATCGGGCCACCACTTGCAACCATAACCCCCTCTGGCGCTCGCACTTTCATCTGGAAATCGGCCACTTCAGCCAACAGCGGTGGCCCCACATCAGTCGGCACCCAGCGCTCCCAACCACGTCCCGGGTGATAAGGTACCAACCTCGGGTACCAGTTGACGAACTGGAGTACATCATCTCCATAGCCCACGTCGCCCATGGGCCGACGCGTGTCCAAACTAACTTGTGCCGCCTCCAAACCATAGGTGATGCTCACCAGGCGCGACTCATTCGGGTTCAAATCTTCCGGCAACCGAAGTGCTAGAAAGCCATCAGACGTAAGATGTAGTTGCATAGCATTAGTCTCAACCTGCTCTTGCAAACGCACAGTACTCAATGTGAAGCGAGGGGTCTGCAAGTCGCGCGGTAGAAAAAAAACGATCTCCGTCCACACATCAGGACCCGGATTGATGACTTCCACCAGTTGAGAAACCTGAGCCCTATGGCCGGCGTAATCCAAAACCACATCAAAATGATAATTGGCAACCGCGCCCAGTTCTTGATTGTGCAGCACAGATGTGCCCACCTTCACCGACGCAAGAGGATCCTGAATCATCCCTGGTGGCACAAATGTAGGCATGTCTGGCACGGTGGACTCTTTAGTATTCGAACATGACGTTATCAAAAGGAAAGGTAGTAGCACGATTACAAAGCGAGCTGCCGAACGTAACATTGAATCAATCACCGCGCGAGCAAGGAACTAGTGCTACCTTTCAGCATAAGTCCGAGGCCGGCTTTAGAATAACAGCTCCTAGTGGAGGCACTGTGATCTCCAGTGATTGTCTGTAGCCTGCCCATGCGATGTCGGAGGTAGTCACAAATCCGCGGTTGACAAGATTTGAGCCGCCATAAATAGCAGCATCAGTGTTGAGAATTTCACGGTAAGAACAGTTACTGGATGTACCAATGCGATAGTTCTCCAGCGAAGTTGGCCTGAAATTCAATACTACCAACAGTATATCCGTATGATCACAAGCACAGCGATAAAACACAGTCACACCTTGCACCACATCCCGGGAGCAGACCTGTTCAAAGCCACGCGGATCGGCGTCAAGCTCGTAGAGTGCAGGATGATTTATGTACAACTGATTTAGATCGTATACCAACCCTTGAATTTGCCTGTGTGGATTAATGGAAACCAATTCCCAGTCCAACGCAGCGTCAAAATCCCACTCATGCATTTGTCCCATCTCATTTCCCATGAAGATCAGTTTCTTGCCCGGATGAGTAAACATGTAGGCAAAAAGCAGCCGCAAATTCGCCAATTGTTGCCAGATATCGCCCGGCATACGATCTAGGATTGAACCTTTACCGCGCACTACTTCGTCATGCGACAAAGGTAGCATAAAACTCTCGCTGAATGCATTCGACAATGAGAAGTTGAACTGCTCATAATTGCTATTTCGGTGCTTGATCTCTCTGCCAAAACTTTCCAGAGTATCGTGCGTCCAACCCAGATTCCATTTTAGATCAAATCCAAGCCCACCTGCCGACAAAGGTCCAGTTACCATTGGCCAAGTGGTAGATTCTTCCGCAATTGTAAGCACACCAGCATGATGCTCATGCACAAGATCATTGAGCCTTCGTATGAACGCAACGGCTTCTAGATTCTCACGTCCGCCCTGCACATTCGGCAACCAATCCCCATCCTCACGTAAATAATCTAGATACAACATTGAAGATACTGCATCTACACGCAGCCCATCTATGTGATATTTTTCAATCCAAAACAAAGCAGAGTTAAGCAAAAATTGCACCACTACTGGGCAGCTATAGTCAAAAATTAGGGTACCCCACTCCGGATGTTCACCAAGACGTGGGTCGGCATACTCGTATAGATGTGTCCCATCAAACAAGGATAGCCCGTGTTCGTCACGCGGAAAGTGTGCCGGAACCCAGTCAAGGATAACACCAATACCACAACTGTGGAGCTTGTCCACGAATGCCATGAAATCATGCGGGCTTCCATAACGACTCGTGGGAGCAAAAAATCCGAGTGTCTGGTAACCCCATGACCCATCGAAGGGATGTTCAGTCACCGGCATCACTTCCACATGTGTGAAACCCATTTTTAAGACATACTCTACGAGTTTGTCGGCTATCTCTCTATAACTTAAGAACTTCTCGTCGGCCCGGCGCAGCCATGATCCCAGATGAACTTCGTAAACTGAGATTGGCACCTTAGTTGATTGCTGTTCCAGACGAGCCTCCATCCACTCGCTGTCATTCCATTGGTATCCCGAAAGTCGATAAATAACCGAAGCAGTTTTCGGCCGCAGTTCACAGGTAAAACCCTGCGGATCAGCTTTAAGAACCGCTTTGTGACCATCTAATCCGGAAATTTCATATTTGTATAACTCACCGTGAGACAGTTTGGGAACAAAGAGTTCCCAAATCCCGCAAGATCCACGTAAACGCATAGGATTCCGACTACCACGCCACTGATTAAAATCTCCAACTACGCTGACGCGACTCGCATTAGGAGCCCAGACAGCGAATCTCACACCGTCAACACCCCCACGCTGACACAGATGTGCCCCGAGGATGTCGTACAGACGAGTATGATTTCCCTGCGCAAACAGGAGTACGTCATTGTCTGAGAGCAGCGGCAACAACCTAATTGAGTCCTTTACATTTGATAGCGCGCATCTGACCTACCGGAATTATACTGGTTTCCAGGCACATACCATCGGAAACCGCAGTGGTATAATCGCTCACAAATAAAGATGATCGAAATCACATGGTTCGGGCACTCATGTTTTCGGTTGATTGAGCGCAGCGCCGCCGCAATCGTTACAGACCCGTTCAATAAGAGTATAGAGATTAAGCCTCCACGCCTCAAAGGGGATGTTGTTACTGTAAGCCACGAGGCCCCGGGGCACAATAATCTCACCATAGTAAAGGGAGCACGTCCCATCACTGGACCTGGTGAATATGAAATAGGTGGTGCATTCATTACAGGTGTACGCACGACAGTGTCCAATGATGAGGAGAATACTGACCAGACCCAAGCAAACACTGCATACGTTATCGAGTATGATTCTGCCAGCGTATGCCACTTGGGGAACCCGAGTGGCATACCGGCCCAACCACAGTTGGAAGCGCTAGGCACAGTGAATGTGTTATTGGTGCCAGTTGGCGGTGGACAAGGGCTAAATGCTGCGCAAGCAGCAGAAATCATTAGCATGATACAACCATCTATTGTCATACCCATGCATTTTAGTAGCGGTATAACCCAACTTAAATTGGACCCCTTGAGCCGCTTTCTCAAAGAAATGGGGTTAAGCAACATACAATCTGAACCAAGCCTAAAAGTCACCAAAACAAACCTACCCGAGGAAACTCAGGTTGTAGTACTGGACCCCAAGAGCGGTTAGCATCGCCTGAAACGAACATTGTCTTCGGCAAGAATGGTAAAACTTATACTCAGCTGGGACATCAAGCCCGATTTAGAACAGGAGTATTTGGAGTTTGTGGTGCAAGAATTTGTGCCCGGGATCACTAAACTGGGTATCAAGCCAACGGATGCATGGTACACGCTCTATGGAGATTGCTCGCAGATTCTCACCGCCGGCGTTGCCAAAGACGCTAGCACGGTACAGAAAGTCCTGAACAGCGCGGAGTGGGACGAACTCCAAAACCGTCTACTCGATTTCGTGGACAACCTAGAGCAAAAAGTGGTACCGGCACGCCAAGGATTTCAATTCTAATTGTCAGCCGCACTGCTATCTGAATGACAAAGCCTATCTATCTCGACCACGCCGCGACCACGCCAGTGGACCCCGAAGTAATCTCGGCCATGCTTCCATATTTTGCGGAGGAGTATGGGAATCCATCCTCTGTACATATGTGGGGGCAACGCGCTCAACATGCTGTCAAGTCTGGACGAGAGAAAATCGCTGCAGTACTCAACTGCAGCGCAGACGAAATAATCTTCACCGCATGCGGCAGCGAAAGCGACAATCTCGCAATACGTGGAGCGGCACTGACAGCACGAGAATCCGGACGCGGAAGCCATATCGTCGTCTCTGCAATGGAACACCCAGCAGTACTCAACACCGCACGGTCCCTGCGTGATCAAGACGGGTTTGAGTTAACGGAATTAGGGGTAGATGAACACGGTATGACTTCCACTGATGATCTTTCCAATGCCTTGCGTTCAGACACTGTGCTAGTATCCATTATGTATGCCAACAACGAAATCGGAGTAATAGCACCAATTGCTGAGCTTGCAAAAGCCGCACACGACCAAGGAGCAATCTTCCACACTGATGCAGTACAAGCTGGCAGCCAACTACCACTTGACATAGAGGCACTCGGGGTAGACATGTTGTCTCTAGGCGCACACAAGTTTTACGGACCAAAAGGGGTGGGAGTACTTTATGCGCGCAGCGGAACTGCGCTCCAACCTACACAGACCGGTGGAAACCAGGAGGCAGGCCGCCGCGCCGGAACCCACAATGTTCCTTTGATTGTAGGTATGGCTGCCGCTTTGGAGATTACCGAAGAACGCCGAAATCGGGATGGCACTAGAATGGAAGCGCTACGTGATCGGCTTATCAAGAGAATACTGGAATTAGTGCCAGATTCTCGTTTGACTGGCCACCGAACTGAACGTCTGCCGAATAACGCTAGCTTCGTTTTCGCCAACATTGACGGCAATGAACTTCTCATGCATCTGGACCTAGCCGGCATCACAGCAAGCTCTGGATCCGCTTGTAAAACCGGTAGCCCAGAACCAAGCACAGTCACGCGGTCCCTAAGGCTGTCCCAGCGCTGGGAGCTAGGCTCATTACGCCTCAGTCTTGGCAGATATACTGCAAGTGATGACATAGATTATACGATTTCAATGCTCCCGGACATCATCAAACGAATGAGGGCGGAAAATGGTTGACGTACGACAGAGAGTGGCTGTAGCAATGAGCGGCGGAGTCGACAGTTCTGTTGCAGCTGCGCTACTCCGCGAACAGGGTCACGAGATGTTTGGACTGATGCTACGCTTATGGAACGAACCTTCTCAGAATGGGAAACGTCACAATCGTTGTTGCACTCCAGACGCCGTGAACCGAGCCGAGAAAGTAGCTGCGATGCTTGACATCCCTTTTTATGTCCTAGATGCGAGAAAGGTGTTCCACCAGTCGGTAGTTCAATTCTTTCTGGACGGCTACGCTGCAGGGGTGACGCCAAACCCATGTCTGGAATGCAATCGCCACATCCGATGGGGATACTTGCTCAGCAAAGCGCTGGGTATGGGCGCAACTCATCTCGCTAGCGGTCATTACGCACGAGTACGTAAGCAAGGAGAAAAATATCAACTACGACGGGGGCAAGACACCCAAAAGGACCAGTCGTACGCCCTAAGTATGCTAGGACAACGCGAGTTATCGCGCACAATCTTTCCAATCGGCGCCCTTACCAAAATGGAAACCCGCTCGCTGGCACGACAATTTAAGTTACCGGTAACAGATTACCCCGAGAGCCAGGATCTGTGCTTTTTGGCCAACAACAACTACCGTGATTTTGTCCGCAGACATTCTCCCGAATCCCTAAATCCGGGTCCAATTGTCAATCGAGACGGAAATTGCATTGGTCAACACAGCGGCCTACCTCTCTACACCATCGGCCAACGCAAGGGCATCGGCATTTCCTCTCGCGAGCCTCTGTACGTACTAGACAAAGACTGCTCATCAAACAATCTAGTCGTAGGCAGCCGCACTGAACTGGGTAGTTATCGCCTACGAGCCGGAGACGTGAACTGGACAAGCGGAAATCCACCAAGTAACGCACTACGCGCCCTCGTGCAGATTCGCTATGGATCAAGACCATCCCCGGCTCGACTGACCCCGGTTGGCACAGATACGGTCGAA
>JAKUPR010000100.1 GCA_022450585.1 Anaerolineales bacterium
GTTTGTGAGCCAAGTCTGTCGATAATGGATTGCATTCCTTTGTGCCCTGCGGAGCCACCATATGGACGCATGCGGAGCATAGCAGTGGGCAAGTCCAGGTCATCGAATACTATCAGGGCGCGTTCCATTGGTAGGCGATAGAAATGGAGTAGGTTCTGGAGTGTTTCCCCGCTTCTGTTCATATAGGTCTGTGGCTTGACGAGAACAAGCTGTGTGTTGTGAATTTGTATAGTAGAGTAGAGCGATTTTCCACGGCTGCCCGCAAAAGTGGCATTCTGACGACTAGCCAGCTCGTCGAGAACCATAAAGCCCACATTGTGGCGGTGCCTCTCGTATTTAATACCGGGATTACCCAAACCTGCGATTAGAAATCTTTGCATGGTATAAGAACCAACTATCTATTGTAATTGTAACATTCTGTCGCAAGCTTGGTGGTTGCTAAGGTCGGCGTAAATCACTGCGAACTCTCCGTAGTAATCTGCGAACATGCGGGCGTATCAGCTTTCGCAGCTGCAGATATACGCCCAGAGTCAGGAATGCTGCTACGGAGTAAGCCGCGCTGTTTACAAAAGTTGAACTATAATCATGTTTTTCGCGCAGCTGTGAAAAAAGGTTACGAAAAGGGAGAGTGTTGTTACCGGTCTGAGAATCTATGACTAGTACGCGAGTGGCTACAGGTTGTGGTTTAATTGTGGCGGCGATAGTTGGTGCGAGAGTTGGTGTCGGAGGTTCGGGGTCTGCGCCTACGGAAATTCCGGGAATAATTACCTCGTTCGGCAAACTCCCATCATAAGCAAAAACCTGCAGGCGCAACATGTAAGTGCCGGTGGAGATTGAGTCTGTATCCCATTGTCCTAGTTGAGAGTTGTCTAATGGTTTGGCGCCGGCAAGCACGATTGGAAACCATGTGTCTGTCGGGTTTGGATCTAGGCTGAAATGAAGTTCGTAATGATCGAAAGCGGGGTGATTAGCGCTCCCGAGGATATACACGATTCCATCTACGCGCTGTCCACGTATCGGTACAGTTATTGCTGCAATCGTGTCGATTGTGTTTTCTGGAGCTGGATGCAGCAAGGTGAGCGTTGAAGCTATGGCCAAGTACGCGGACATTATTCTCATCGGGGTGAGTATACATCACGAGGGGAAATTGCCCTTTTATGAGACGGGGATTCTGGTATAATCTGCGAATTATTCTGAGAAGGAGATAATGTCCGACGAAAGCTAAGGCTTATGGATTATGAGGATGAGAGGCAGGATCACGTGTTACTAAGGCTATCAATGTGAAACATTTCATAGTCGTGACTGTGATGATCGCACTGGTTACAGTGGCCTTGGATGCTGTGTTGGAGGCATCCTCTTTGTTGCCTCCGCTGGCAAGTGTTCAGGGAATTATCATCGACTGGCTTTTTGGGTTCCACCTAAAACTGATCGTGTTCTTGTTTGCGTTGGTCATTGTATTCATGGTCTACAGTATTGTCGTCTTTCGGCGTAAAGCAGGTGAACGTGGCGATGGCATGCACATTCATGGGAACACTACTCTCGAGATTGTGTGGACGGTGGTACCCACTATTGTGGTTGTGTATGTTGGCTATCTTGGAATTGTCACTCTTAGAGATGTGACGGCTTCCAGTCCCGATGAAATGGTGGTGGAAGTAACAAGCACTCAGTGGAAGTGGACATTTGACTATCCGGAGCAGGGGATCACTTCAAATGATTTGGTGCTTCCTGTCAATCGCGCAGTCCGATTTGATGTCACAGCGACTGATGTTATTCACTCATTGTGGGTACCTGAATTTCGAGTTAAGCAGGATGCGGTTCCTGGTGCGATTAATGTGCTGCGGGTGACACCAAATGTGATTGGGGATTATAAGGTGCGCAGTGCAGAATTGTGTGGGGTTGGACATGCCGTCATGCTTGCGGATGTGAGAGTGCTTAGTCACTTAGATTTTGAGGAGTGGGTGGAGACCGAGACTGAACGATTGGCTGCGCTGGATACTCCTGAGGCTCGCGGGGAGCATCTATACATGACACAGGGTTGTCAGGCATGCCACTCGCTTGACGGAACTGTGGTTGTCGGTCCGAGCTGGAAGAATATTTTTGGCTCCATGGAGAGCTTGGATGATGGTAGTGCGGTTAGTGTGGATGAAGCGTACATACGTAACTCAATACTGAATCCGGGCGATCAAATAGTTGAGGGGTTCCAGAATGTCATGCCTACCAACTTTGGCGAGATACTTTCTGAACAAGATGTGGATGACTTGATTGCGTTTATTCGAACACTGCAGGATTAGGTGAGTAAAATGCCTAATAACGAAATGGTTTGGGGGGAATCCTAGTGACTCACATAATTACCTCATTATGTCTACGTGACAGCTCCTGTGTGGAGGTCTGTCCCGTCGAATGTATTGTCCCGGGGCAGCCAATTGGGCAGTGGCCGTGGTATTACATTGACCCAGATGTTTGTATCGACTGCGGTGCTTGCATTCCCGAGTGTCCCTTTGAGGCAATTTTTGAAGAGGATGCAGTGCCGACCCAATATGCTGCTAAAGGCGGTGAGTATATTTCAAGATTGGGCTTGCAAGGGCATTACGAGGGTAAGAACGAACATGGTGAACCGGTGATTCTGGATTGTACCCAGGAGCTGAGTTCTGGGGAAGAAGTGGACCTTACCTCGGACATCAAGCCAAATTATGATTATTTTGTGGATGGGCCCGGGTATGATGCATTGGACATGGATCTAACAGCACAGGATCAGACCGTTTCGGAGAAGGAAGATTTGAATGATAGTGTCTTGGAATCGTCGGATATACCTGACCATTCTGTTAAGGCAAGTGAGTTGCCAGAGGATGCTGTGCCTGCGTCTGCTCCGGAACAAATTGAAGAAGTCGGAGAACCACCTGATTCTG
>JAKUPR010000101.1 GCA_022450585.1 Anaerolineales bacterium
TGTCAAGTCAAACTTACTCAGCACCCACAGGCCGAGCTCTTGCTAAACTAAGCAGCTGCCTTGGGGGAGGGGGGGCGCGGGGGCGCCTACTTAGACACCGCCATCTTTAGGACTTTCCCCTTCTCATTCGCAACCACACGGACTACCCGCTGCATAGTTTTTCCGCCTGGCAACGCTGTACTGCCTCGGAATGTCAGGAGAAATTGCTTGTTTGCGAGCTGCCTTCTTGTTGGCGACATGGCTTTGGGCGCTGCCTGTGTACTGACCCTTGGCGAGACGTCTCTGAGCTCGGGAAATTTCTTATGTACCTTCTTACAGATGTGTTCGACATGTCTAGGCTCTAGACTCATAACTTGCTGTCCCCCTTCTTAGAATTTATTACGATCCACTGAGTTACTAATACGTTGTCTCCGCAGAAAGGCGGGCGTGTCCAAATCAAACGGCGATACATTGTATGGAAACGGTTCGGCACTAGGCCGTCTCACCTCATCAATAACTTCATCCTGTTCCGCTAAAGGTTCTGCAAAACTCAAGGAGTCTTCAGGCTGGGTCTCTTGCTCATGCTCATAATCTCGCCAAGCATTTTGCAACTCATAATTCGTACTCCGCTCAGCAAGCACAGTTTCAAGAGCGTGGCCACCTACACCAGTCGCCAGGAGGATGATTTGGACTCGTTCACCATATTGCTCTTCCAATGCAACGCCTAGGGAGACCTCTGCTTTCGGTGCAACCGCGCCGCGAATTTCGTCTATAGCACCAGTCATTTCATCTAACGGCAAATCTACTCCGCTCGTAAAGTGAACCAGTAGACCGGTCGCATGGTTTAGGGCGGAGAAATCCTGGAGTGGGTGGTGCAATGCCGACCGCACTGCCTCCATACAACGGTTCTCACCCTTCCCATGCCCAATGGCAAGCATAGCACCACCTGAACGATTCAGCAGCTCACTCACATCCGCAAAGTCAACGTTAATTAACCCAGGCCTGGTGACTAGTTCTGTAATAGCCTGAATACCCTGACGCAAAACGTCATCCGCCATGCGGAAGGCAACATCTAGTGAGACATGCTTGGGGACAATCTGCAGTAGCCGATCATTAGGAACAGTAATTAGGGTATCACAGTTAATTTGTAACTGACCAATTCCCTGAAGGGCGTTCTGGTATCGCGTGGGTCCCTCAAAAGCAAATGGCATAGTAACTACGGCCACGGTAACCGCGTCAAGTTCTCGCGCAATTTGTGCAACCACGGGCGCAGAGCCGGTACCGGTCCCACCGCCCATGCCGCACGCAATAAACAACATGTCAGTACCTTCCAAGGACTCCTCAATTTCCTTCCTCGACTCGTAGGCGGCGGTCTCACCTACCGTCGGGTCACCTCCTGAACCGTGACCCCTAGTGAATTCCGCGCCTAACAGAATCTTTTGCGGAGCCTCATTACGAGTTAGTGCTTGTATATCCGTATTTGCAGCAATAAATTCAACACCTTCAATGCCGAATTGAACCATTCTATCAACAGCGTTAGCCCCACCCCCACCAAGACCCATTACTTTGATGATCGTGGTGGGCACCGGACTAGGCACGCCCAGACCAGATCCCTCGCTCGGGTTACTATCTTGGTTAAAGATCGCCATAATATTCCATTACGCTATATCTTTTTGGCCATCTCTGGTTCCAACACAAGCCCTCCCTGATTAGCAACATTGACCATCATCTCATCCTTGATACGAGTCACTATACACCCCGCTTGTTCCAACTGATGGACGACTTCGTACCCGATTTCATCCTCTCCACCCACTATCGTAACCTTCTCAGCCTGTAGTGCTGCGTCGACTGAGTAACCACAACTCGCACCTTCCTGTCTCACATACGGACCAGCTGCATCCCAATGCCATTCCGACCGCCCCCAGTCAAAATTAGGTAATAGCACATAGTGCCTTAAAACCTTAACAGGACGCGGAGATTCAAAATAGGACCTTTGACCTTGCCGCCCAGCATTTCCGGAGATTGTCGCCAAGCTCTTTAGCTCATCTACTGCAGGTACGGATTTTCCCCCAACAGAATACCAACAATCTTTTTCATCTTCCGTGCCCGTCGAAGAAACCATTACCCAGAAATTAGTATTTAGCAGCGTCGCCGGCAAATGACCTGAATGCATAGCTCTCGCTATAGAAGTATTGCAAGTTGTATGCCACGCCAATTCCATTACCTCGCTCTCATTGGCATTAATCTCGCTCCTACGGGCACCACCCGCTATCATAATCATCTCTGGTATCCTACCCAGAACTTCCATTAGGACTTCCCCATACCAGTCAAACGACCAAAATCCGCGTTGGTCCTGAGACCCAGGTGGAGTTTGATATGGTTTTGAGGCTGGCCAAGCAGAACTACCACCTCTCCCCCAATCTGGCGGATGCCCAAAGGCATACGAGTACAACGCGATACACATCTGATCAAGTACGCTGTCTTCCCCTTTTTCAATCAAAGTCTGCAAAACCGCACTTAAGAACGATGTGTCCCAATATGTGCCACCTTGTTGAAGCGGTGAAAGTACTGGCTGAAGACCAGCATGCATATGTCTATGCGCCACACCTAGCCAGTAGTCCACAAACCGCTCAACAAGTTTTTCGCCTTCAAACTCACCTGCTGCCCACGATTCCCTCATGTTGGGGCGGTCAAAGACCACCACATATTTCACTCCCCATTTAGAGTAAGCGCAGAGCATTCCATCAAGATCATCCGAATCCAGAGCCCGTATTGGACTAACCGGAATATGAACTATGGGTGTGATGCCGGAATCAATAAGACGCACGTGAAATTTTTCTGGTATGGCGCTATGAATTTCTCCCCTTTAGGTTATCCTTCGGGCTCCCAATGCATTTAACTCTGGTA
>JAKUPR010000102.1 GCA_022450585.1 Anaerolineales bacterium
CCTTTGTTTGAGAACAAACAGGTGTCTATGTTTGTGAATCGGATGATGAAGGACGGTAAGAAAAGTGTCGCCCTCAAGATAATGTACAAGGCATTCGAGTTGATGGAAGAGAATGCGGGTCAAGACCCGATTGAAATTTTCATGCAAGCGTTAGGGAATGTCTCCCCAACAGTGGAGGTTAAACCGCGACGTGTTGGGGGTGCGACTTATCAGGTGCCGATAGAGGTCATTCCTTCTCGACGTGAGGCGCTGGCGATGAGGTGGTTGTTGGCGGCTGCCCGTGCTCGTAATGGTAAATCAATGGCAGAGAAGCTGTCAGGGGAATTGCTTGATGCTGCTAAGAATACCGGTGGTGCGATGAAGAAACGCGAGGAAGTGCATCGGATGGCTGAGAGCAATCGCGCTTTTAGCCATTATCGATTTTGATGTTGGGTGTGAAGTAATTGGAGATGGTGGATTAGAAGCGGTGCATGTAAAAGGTTTTGGGTTATGGAAGGGAAACGGCCGCCATTGGAGCGGGTACGGAACATCGGCATCATTGCACACATCGATGCTGGCAAGACGACTTGCACTGAACGGATTCTCTACTATACAGGCCGAACCCACCGTATTGGTAACGTGGACGATGGCAACACAGTTACCGATTGGATGGAGCAGGAGCGGGAACGTGGCATAACGATCACTGCCGCAGCTATTTCTGCGGAGTGGAATGAGCACCTTATCAATTTAATAGACACACCTGGGCACATAGACTTCACTGCTGAGGTGCAAAGGTCCTTGCGTGTTTTGGATGGAGGAGTGGTTGTATTTGATGCGGTACAGGGGGTTGAACCGCAGAGTGAAACCGTGTGGAGACAAGCTGATGTGTACGCAGTCCCACGTCTGTGTTTCATTAATAAGATGGATAGAGTAGGCGCAGATTTCATGCGGGCGGTAGATATGATTCGTGATCGGTTGGGAGCTAACCCAGTTGTTTTGCAGGTACCCGTTGGATCGGAAAATGACTTTCTAGGTGTTGTCGATCTGATTGAAATGCAGATGATAACTTGGGTTGACCAGCTTGGAGCTCGCAGGGAATATCAGGATATTCCTGTGGAAATGCAAGAGGAAGCGGAATTTGCGCGGGAAAATCTTATTGAGCAAGTTGCCGAGCATGACGACGAACTATTGCAGTTGTTCTCAGAGGAAAAGGCACCAACAAAGGAGCAGCTCCGGGCCGCTGTCCGCCGGGTCACAATAGCTAATTTTGTTAGCCCGGTATACTGTGGTACGGCCCTCAAGAACAAAGGTATTCAACCTGTCCTTGACGGAGTAATTGATTTTCTGCCGTCTCCATTGGATGTGCCCGCGGTCGTAGGTAGCCATCCGGGGAACGGGGAAGTTTTTGAGCGGGAGGCGGACGATAGAGGGCCGCTTTCAGCGTTGGTGTTCAAGATAGTTAGCGATCCATATGTGGGTCGATTAGCTTATTTCCGGGTCTACTCGGGCATGATTGAGGCTGGTGCCAAGGTACAAAACACCAGCAAAGGTAGGCGGGAGCGAATAGGTAGAGTGATCAGGATGTACGCTGACAGGCGCGAGGAGGTGGAGAGGGTCACTGCGGGTGACATTGCTGCCACACTGGGTCTGAAGAATACTTTTACTGGCGAGACGCTATCTGACGCAAACCAGCCTATAGTGTTGGAGAACATCGACTTTCCGGATCCGGTAATTTCAGTGGCAGTGGAGCCAAAGACAACCGGGGATCAAGATAAGTTAGGAGTGGCTCTCCAGAAGTTGGCTGAGGAAGATCCTACTTTTCGTGTGCGCTCTGACGAGGATACGGGACAAACAATTATCTCTGGTATGGGGGAGCTGCATCTGGAAGTAATAGTCGATCGCATGATGCGAGAATTCCGGGTACAGGCCAATATTGGCAGACCGCGTGTGGCATACCACGAATCTATTCGGAAAGCGGTGGACAAAGTAGAGTATAGGCATGTAAAGCAGTCTGGTGGTAGGGGTCAATTTGCACATGTTGTGCTCAAGATGGAGCCTGGGAAACCAGGGTCAGGGATTACTTTCGCCACAAAAATTGTTGGAGGCGTGATCCCGAAAGAATTCATTCGTCCTGTGGAGCAGGGCGTTCGTAGCGCGGCAGATTCAGGCGTTTTAGCCGGATATCCGGTTACCGATGTAGCCATTACGCTATATGATGGCTCCTTCCATGAAGTTGACTCCAGTGAGATAGCTTTTCAGATCGCTGGGTCAATGGCATTTCGACAGGGTGTTTCAAAAGCAAGACCTGTGCTTTTGGAACCTATCATGAAGGTGGAGGTAGTGGTGCCAGAAGATTACATGGGAGATATTCTAGGAGAGCTATCATCGCGGCGTGCATCTATTGGTGGAATGGAACCGAGACCGGGAGGTACTCAATCCATTGACGCGGTGGTGCCATTAGCTGACATGTTTGGCTATGCAACTGCGTTGCGGTCTCGGACTCAAGGACGGGGTGTGTTTTCGATGGAGTTTGCTGAATATAGGCGGGTCCCTGATTCGGTTGCTGAGGTTGTTGTTAAGGGTTCTACTTAGCGGAATCGGAAAAGGACTTGATCGTAGGCCTTGATCGGTAAAAGATTATATTTACGAGAAATTATCAGACGGTGGGAAATTTTAGTCGGTAGGAGGTTAGATACTTATGGCAAAAGAAATGTTTGATCGCAGCAAGCCGCATTTGAATGTGGGTACTATGGGGCATG
>JAKUPR010000103.1 GCA_022450585.1 Anaerolineales bacterium
AGTCGGAGTCTAGGTTTTAAGGGGTTTTAGGGCTGCTAGTTAGAAGGACTCAGCCTTCGGGAGGCAGGGGTCACTGGTTCAATCCCAGTCGCGCCCACCATTTAAAACAATAACTTAGATTGTTTGCATGTGACGAAACACCCACTGGGGGGCATGATGCAAAAACCGTGTTTTGCTATAGGACATGACCCTACTCCAACTATTCTCACTTCCCTCCATCGTCAGTCATCTTCAACAAGGCCAAGAAGTTCATTGCGTTGCTTTGTCGAAGACGTCTACTGTCACCGCAATGTGCTCGCTAACATGTAGTTTATTTCTCCCTCGCACGGAATGGCGCTATGGCAAGTTCCGCACCCATACGAAGATGATCATATTCGCTCGCTCGTGCGGGACCAAATAGCTGTATCCCTCGACTGCGCTGGCGCTCGTACTCAGCCGCATCTCCCACACGAAGCGATGCCTCTATTGGAATGCCTTTTTCTAACGCCTTTTCAACAACATTCTCCATCGCCGCTACCACGTCTGGGCTCTCCCACTCTCCATGACAATTCATATCACAGGCTAAATCACCGGGACCAAAGACAATCCCATCAACCCCCTTTACTTGCATCATTGCCTCTGCGTTCTCAATACCAATCTGTGATTCAATTTTTAGCAACAACATTGTTGCATCGTTAGCTTCGACACAATATCTTCCCGCATCATCCATCCGATAGTCAGCATTCGGCCCATGAGCCAATGCGCGAATCCCTTCAGGTGGATATTTCATCCATGATATTAATTGTTCAACTTGTTCTACCGTCTCCGCATGACTCAAACAAAAGCCCATAGCTCCAGCATCCAGGAAACGACCTATCGCACCACGCGACTGATCTGAGATTGTAATAACAGGGGACAATCCATGATCTCTCGCCATAATCAGGAAATTAGTAAGATTCTCTGGGTTATGTTGCATATGCTCAGTTTCTATCAAGAGTAGATCGTATCCCAATTGATCTACAATTTTTACGACGGAAGGACGGAGGCTTTCAAATACATTGAAAATAACCACTGGCAAACCACGTCGAAGTAATTGTTTGGCTTTATTCTCTACAAGCAGGTTGGTTTTCATGACACGGTGCTCCAGTCGTTATTTCTTCTTGCAAAACATATCGCTGTAAATTGCCTCTACCATCATAGCCTCTACGCTAACAACAGAATTGAAAGAAGACGTTTCATTACCTCTATCCCCAAAGATCAGGTGCCACCACTATATTCCAACCCAGAGGCTCAGGGAATAGCGTGTGCGTGTGGGCGTACAGCAGAAAACAACCCCGCAAAACAGCTAATTCGGCGGGGTTCTCAAGCTTCAGCAAGGAGGACAGAGTAACGGTGATGTAGTCATATTAGTTTTACTAAATATAGGCTGATGCTAAGTCACATAGTTTGTCTATATCACCGGCAAACCTATCCAGGGTTAACTCATTGGTTTATTGGATTGCTTTGGACACAAAAAAACCGCCTTAACGGCGGTTTTTTCTTTCACAGCATGGCGTCCCAACGGACTGTTAAACCTGGGACAGTTTAAGCGCCTTACTGATCATTGGCTTCTCTAGAACTACTGGCAGACGATGCCTCTCGTCATGACCCCGACAATTTGCAGCAGTATTCTCCTAACCTGCTGGCAGGTACGGAATGGTACCCGCAATATCGGTGTCGTCAATAACATGGAAGTTGCTGACACTTCCCGCTTGTCGTGCTTGCCCATAAGGGGCGTACTCTGGGTCCGAAGCAAAACTGTCGAGCGCCTCACGTGTGGGAAACTCAAGAATTGCTATCAAAGTACTATCTTTCTCTGCCCCTTCCAGCATTTCAATGTTTCCGCTGCGAGACAGGTACTTCCCACCGTGTTTTTCAACAATCTTGTGAACATTGCCTGCGTATTCTGGAACCCATCCGTCATCTGTTATTTTAATGTCAGCGATTAAAAATACGCTCATAACTTCCTCCTTAAGTTGAAATCGAGACCCTCATTATCTGAGAGACAAACAACACGAAACAGCAAACCCGACACCACAAGTTTAAATTCTCTATTGGATGATTATGCCACATCCTCTTCTATATCGATCGCAACGCAAAGCCTCAAAAATAGTCACTGCCGCATGGATGGAATAAATAGATAATGAAATTAAGGAAATGGGGTGGATCGGGTCTCATCCTGGCATAGGGGTGACGGAGTTGCGGCTTAGTATGCTCAGCCGATCCCCTGACCAACGGGATTCCATGATTTCTAGACGAGAGAACTATATCCATTCTAGCTATCCGTAAAAGGGACGGTAGTTTTGCCAATACAGCGGTGTTGTTTTCCCACGAAGGCGGAACGAATGACTACTATGTTTTTCCCTTAGAGCGACAGGAAAAACGAACCGCGAATACTGATGCGTTATACACGCCTTGTTAGAGCCAAGAACAGCCCAAGAACCAGTGTGCTGATTTATAGCCATTGAGGACTAATCAGGAAACTTTGCGTGGAGTTGGTACCTGATCATTAGTGGTTTTTGAGAGGTCACCGCCTTCGGAAAGCATGGGCCGGCGGTTCGAATTCTCTCACCACCCTGCCCATTTAATAAAACGACTACGGCATGTGGACCCATCGTTGACTTTCCTAGGCGGAATTAAAAACAAATTCCGTCCGACAGCGTTTACATCGCCTTCACCCGTTCCCAAATATTATTAGTAGATGAAAACGGACAGTAA
>JAKUPR010000104.1 GCA_022450585.1 Anaerolineales bacterium
CTTCCTCAAACATTCTCAGAGTCACTGGTAATGTGAAGATTCGTAAAGCTCTATCAAAAGGCATATTGAAACCGTTGGGCGCAACCATGGCCAGATACATCGAAGAGCGTTACAACACCCTCCCCTTCGCCGAGCGCTGGGCTTATCCTCTGCTCGAGAAACCCTTCCCGGAAGAGGATGAGGGATCCTTGAGAAAGAAGTGGAATCAGTTGGTCAAGAAACTGACATCAATACGCTTCCTCGAGACTTACGCCGCTCTCCGGGATGCTGATGGAGGTCATGTTGGGCAGTTTGAGCACACGGTGTATGTGACCGATGGTGGGCCGGAAGTGCTTACTGTCCATTAATAGGTCCTCAGTACAGCGCTTTTTCAGGAAAAAAGGCTAATTTTCACAACGATTATCTATCGTCGACCCCGATGACACGTCGTACAGGGACGAAAGGTTCTCGCTGAGTGCATCCCATCCCCTCGCTATTATCTCTCGCCCTGTACACCTAAATCGAGTTGCAGCGACGCTGTTGAAAATCCGGTTTTTAGCAATTTTATGCAAAAGTTCCTTTGGTAGACCGGGTATCTCGGGCCGTGGAACCAATCGATGAGTGGTCCTCGACCGAACTCAAAGCCGAGTTGGAGGAATTGGACTTATCGACCAGTGGAAACAAGCAGGAACTCTATGATCGATTGCTAGAATACGAAGACGAATGGGGAGAAAATAGTGGGCCTGGGATTTCAGATGTATTTGGAAGGGTTGTCAACATCGTAGTCAGTAACCGTGTTGCTCTGGGCGCGGTTGCTGGAGTACTGGTGCTTGTTTCTGCGATTGTATTAGCCGGACCGGTGGTAATCGATATGATTATGCCCGCCTCAGAGGAGGCTCCTGAAAAAGGAATTTGGGAGTTCACATTTGAACAGAAGAACACGACAGATGTTCAGACCTATTTCATTAATGACGATACAACAGAGGTGGTGACATTGAATATCCCAATGCCGAATAATGTCTCTAAGATCTATATCGGAGCCTACTGGGGTGAAGAGGATGAACAACCAGGAGGTATTGTCGGTTGCGATATGGTCACGGTAGAGGTGTATGATACAGGCGTATCTAAGACTCAGTTGTACAGTTTATCCAGTACGGATGCTTCAAGTCAGGACTGTGATGCTGACAAGACCGAGCCTTGGGATAAAATCTGGTATGATTACTCACTTGACATACCCAATGCTTCTGGTTTTGAAGGTACAGAAGAGGAGGCTCGGGCGTCTTGGGAGTTGTACAACGGAACGGGGACTGGAGAGTGGAGGATTGAGATTAGAGTCGATACATATGCAGTCTGGGGAACTATTTGTGACTGTGAGGATGGCGAAGAGGTCACACTCACAATTTCATATGTCGAGTATCAGGTCAAAATGTCACTAATTACGCAAGAAGAGTCTGTGAGTTAGGCTTTATCTTCTGTGGTGGTCGAACCATACATTGTAACGGCGATAATGGCCCCTAGAATCATAATCATCCCCATAGACTGCTGGAAAGAGGGGGTTTCGTCTAGGAGCAGTATTCCCCAAACGATGGTCAGAACAGGCTGTAGCAGGACTGCAAAGGAAGTGTGCGCAGCCGGCAGTCTGGGAAGCGCGTATGTTATCCCAATCCAACCAATCACTTGGCAGGAAATTGCCAGTACAATTAACCAGCCATGACTGGGCCAAGTTATCGAATGCTCAATGGCTTCAACACCAAGAGAAGTTAGTGGAATAGTCCCTAGAAACAAGATACCTAGTGTTGCTCCAGCAGTGGCATCGAACTGCGCATTGACCGCTGGTGCACCAATTCTATTCGATTGCCGATAAGCTAT
Source organism: Anaerolineales bacterium (assembly GCA_022450585.1). Lineage (GTDB taxonomy): Bacteria > Chloroflexota > Anaerolineae > Anaerolineales > UBA11657 > CAJWGI01. The sequence continues at coordinate 1,849 of JAKUPR010000104.1, forward strand.
CAAGAAAGAGGAATAGAATACGGCTGCTACAATGCCACCAATGACTCCCTTTACTGGATCTTCGCCATATGGGGCTTTGTCCCAAACACCAGACACTAGCAATAATCCTAACATCACAATTGGTAATGAGAATAGAATGAATTTATTCGGCCTCTCACCAAACAGCCACCAAGTGACCAATGTGACAATGATGACCTGGGAGTTCCCAATCAATGTTGCAATTCCGCTGCCGATGTAATCGATGGCGCTGTGATATCCTGCGAAATCGATAGCCAGTAGGATTCCGGCACCAAATGCAAGCCAGCGTGAATTTGTGTTTCGGGGATCTTCCTTCTTTGATGTCCAAACCAATAATCCCAACAAAGGAAGTGCGTACAGCATTCGATAGAATGCTCCGGTCAGTGGCGTTGTATCAGAACGAATATACAGAAACGGAGCAAACGAAATTACCGTGGCTCCTGCCAGTGCTATGAGCATCGTGCGGCGGTCTTCCGCCGGCACCATACAATCTCCTCACTCAAGGGCTGCATCGCCGTCGGCAAGCATCTGCTGCATTTCTCCGCTCTGGAACATCTCGAGAGCGATGTCGGAGCCACCAATGAGTTCGCCGTGTACAAATATCTGTGGCATGGTCGGGAAATCAGACCAAGCACAGACAGAAGGTATTGCGCGGTGATCGGATAGGATATTGACGCTGACAAATGGTTGTTCCAACTGTTGCAGGACCATGGCTGCGCGGTTCGAAAATCCGCACTGTGGCTGCTCGGGCGTCCCCTTCATGAACAGGACCAGTCTATTGTTGTCAACTAATTCTTGCAATTCATCGGGTGTCCAATTGAACTCTGTCATATCATCACTCCTTGTCCGGTCTGCGGATGTGCACC
>JAKUPR010000105.1 GCA_022450585.1 Anaerolineales bacterium
CAGCCTTTCCCCAGACCTGATTATAGTTGTCGCATATGGATTGCTGCTGCCAAAAGATCTGCTAGACATACCACAATACGGTTGCCTAAATCTGCATCCTTCCTTACTGCCAAAATATCGTGGTCCATCACCTGTAGTATCTAGCATCAAAAACGGTGATACATCAACTGGAATCTCCTTAATGTTACTCGATCCGGGTATGGACACAGGTCCAGTAATCAGTCAAGAAGCACTTGAAATAAACAACACGGATACGGGAGCAACCCTAACTCATCGACTATTTGAACGTGGAGCTGACCTTCTGATTAGGTCAATCGCGCCATGGGCTGAGAGAACCCTGAAACCTCATAAACAAGATGACTCCCAAGCAACTATAACCATGAAAATAACAAGAGAAGATGGTCTCGCTGACTGGAGTTTACAACCAATCGTGTTGGACAGATATCGAAGAGCCTTCACACCATGGCCAGGATTATATAGTCACTGGGACGGTAAAATGCTCAAATTCTTGGATACTTCCTATGACACATCCATTAGATCTACCAATCCCCCAGGTTCTGTTTTAAAGCTCTCCAGTCCCAACCAAGGTATTGGTGTCGTATCGGGGAACGGTATCCTTGAGCTAAACACACTTCAACTTGAAGGCAAATCCGCAATCAGTGGCGCTGATTTCCTCAAAGGATACCCTTCTATCGAACACGCCATACTAAAGTGATATACCTGATAGTTCCACGCCTAACCGGAAACACAGAAATAAAGACTGGAGGGCATCATGAGTTCAGATACACCAACCGAGTCTGAGGTATTAGATTGGATGAATTCTCTCAGCAATTGGGGGCGTTGGGGAGCAAAAGAACAAAAGGGTTGACTCAACCTAATCACTCCTGATAAAAGCAGACAAGCCGCCACTCTCGTCAAGTCAGGATTAACAGTTAGTTGCGCTCGACCTATCACAACTGAGATGGCCCCCGATATCACATATCAAGTTCAACGATTCATGGTGGACTCTGGCGAGGGCAGGGATACCGATACCGAAGAGCGAAGGCTTATCCGTAGGGGAGCCGCAGAATTTATTGGAATGGTGTTCCATGGACAAACCATCACCCACATAGATGCACTTTCTCATTACTCATGGAATGCCCAGTTATACAACGGGCAACCCGCGAATATGATCACATCACGAGAGGGAGCACAGACTCACTCGATAGAACTAGCAGAAAATGGAATTGTTACAAAAGGAGTCCTTCTAGATATACCCAAAGCTCATGGGGTCAACTGGTTAGACCCAGATCGCCCAGTTATGCCAGAGGACCTCGAACAGGCTGCAGAACTTCACGGAGTGAGTATCACTGAAGGTGATATCTTGCTAGTGCGTACAGGGAATTACAAAATGCGTCTTTCCGAAGGGGCCAATATCAATGGTAATCCGGCGACCGCCTGTCATGTAGCGTGTACTCCCTGGTTTAAAGAGAAGGGTATTGCGATGCTGGGTACTGATACTTCTAATGATGTACGACCTAGCCAGTACGACAAGATTACCGCGCCTCTTCATACGGTTTCTTTAGTAACCCTTGGACTTTGGCTAATAGACAATGCCAATCTAGAAGACTTAGCAATCATGTGCGCCAACACTGGCAGATACGAATTCATGCTCACCTTGGCGCCATTACGGCTTCATAAGGTTACCGGTAGCCCAGTTAACCCAATTGCACTGTTTTAAAATCTTGTCTTATTATTGAGGATTCTACTCGGACATACCCCTGAGTCGTCTTGCCCGTTCCTCAGTCGGCGGATGTGTAGAAAACAATCGAGACATAGTGTTTCCTCGCAGCGGATTAACTATAAATAAATGCGATGCAGGCTCCGCGACTTTCATTGGAACACTCGCTGCTCCTCTCTCCAACTTTTCTAAGGCACTCGCCAGAGCTTCTGGTTGTCCTGAAGTCAAAGCGCCGGTTCGATCAGCTTGAAACTCCCTCGATCTGGATATTGCCAACCTAACAATACTGGCGACAATTGGCATGACAATGGCAACTATCAATAAACCGACTATATTACTGCCACCTCTCTCCCTACCATGGCCACCGAATCCGCCAAAGATTGCCGAAAATTGCGCCATCATAGCCAACATTGATATGGCTCCAGCGATAGTAGCGACTATTGTCATTATTAATGTATCTCTATTACCTACATGGGCCATTTCATGGGCCATAACAGCCCCTAATTCGTCTCTGTTCAACAATTGCCTTATCCCGGTCGTAACAGCTACAGTAGCGTTCTTAGGGTTACGCCCAGTGGCGAACGCATTAGGAGAGTTACTCTCTATTTCGTACACCTTCGGCATTGGTAACCCTGCAAGATATGCCTGTTCCTCAACCAGCCTGTACAGATCAGGGTCATCCTCCTCTGAGATGGGATGAGCCTTGGTCATTCTCAAAGCAATTCTGTCACTGAACCAATAAGCACCAAAATTCATGGCTAAAGCGAAAAACAAGGCTATTACAATTCCAGCTTCGCCGCCCATTATTCCGCCTACCATTAATAACAACATGGTCAGAACTATCAATAAAAAAAACGTCTTCAATGTATTCATATCACCAACATTCCCAGTTCGGAAGCGCGAGAACTCTATTCCCTCTCCTCGCCTACATATTTTATGCATCATTATATCAAACATGTGACATAATCACGCTCAGATTGACACTAAATTTGCTCCATGATACAT
>JAKUPR010000106.1 GCA_022450585.1 Anaerolineales bacterium
GTCAGTACTGCTGGCGTTAGTCATTCTTGAAGCGAATCTTCTTGGGAGGGTATTTATTATTGTTCTAGGGATATATTCTTTGATGATCACACTAGCTCTTATGGTCGGAGGACATTTGGAACAAGTCGTGATTGCGGTAGATCCTTTTAAATTACCATCCCCATTAATTCAATTATCAGCGGGACTGTTCCCTAATTATGAAATGTGGGGTGTCGACACATGGGTGTTGACGGGAGTCTGGGCTTGTTTGCTGGGGGGTGGCTTTTGTTGGGTGATTGTTAGCAAGATGAAAGCGTCAATCTGGGGCGCGAAAGGGGACCAAGATGGTACGTAATCGGCATGGGGCAATTGATATGGCGGTAGAGGATAGTGAATCTGAGGCAATTGGGGTCGCTATCTTAGGAGCGGGTCCGGCAGGTTTGGCTTGTGGTTGGGCTATGGAAGAGGCTGGGGATATTGGATATTGTGTTTTTGAAAAGTCCAGTGTCCACGGAGGTAATGCTAGGACGGTTAAAGCTGGTGAGTTCTTATACGATACGGGGCCTCATAGATTTCATGCCAGAGATGAGAATGCCACTCGGCGGATTGGTGAACTATTGGGCGCTGAGCTTGCGACGGTTTCGGCACCGGCCCGAATTTGTTGGAAAGGTAAGTTTGTAGATTTCCCCCTGCGGCCTTTTCAGATACTTAAGGGCGGGGGCTTGTGGTACACGTTGCGAGCTTCATTTAATTTTATGATGTCTCGTATATTTGATCATAGGAGCAGGGAAGTCGCCCACTTTGCTGATTATGCCAAGCGGCGTTTTGGGAAAACTATAGCCGAGACATTTTTGATCCCATTTTCCGAACGGCTTTGGGGAATGAAGGGATCGGAATTATCTCCTGATATCGCCGGACGAAGATTGCCAGGATTCTCAGTGTTAGGATTGATGAAAGACCTTTTATTTGGAGCAAAGAGTTCCGATCATTTAGAAGGTAGGTTTTTGTATCCGAGACTTGGGTATGGTCAAATATCTGACAGAATGGCAGATAAGTTAAGTAAGGGAAATCTCTTGTATGGTAAGCGGGTGATTGGTTTTACTGCAAATGACGAGCGTATAGTGAGTGTGAGGATAAATGACGGCGCAACGGAATATGAAATAAAACCCGAAGTGGTTATAAATACGCTTCCTATAACTCAGGTTGTACAGATGTTAGAGCCTACGCCTCCTCAGGAAGTCCTGGACGCAGTTGGAAAGTTGAGGTTCAGGGATGTTGTCTTGGTGATACTGTTTCTTGATGTGCCTTCTGTGAGTGATGCAGCGGTGACATATTTTCAGAATGCCGAATACGAGTTTAGCAGGGCCCACGAACCTCGTAACCGCAGTTCAGCTATGAGTCCGGAAGGTAAGACATCCCTAGTTGTGGAATTTCCGTGTTTCCAGTCTGAGGAAATTTGGATGCGTGAAGATAGTAGTCTCATAGAAGGGTTAGTATCTTCTTTGCATGAGATGGGATTGATTGATCGGTCGGCTGTGATTGGTGCTGACGTCCATCGTCTGCCAGACGCCTATCCTGTATATTTCAACGGCTATGGTGAGGTCTCAGAGGTTGTGTTGAATTACCTTGCGAAGTTTGGGAATTTATGGAGCTTAGGTCGTGGTGGTAGTTATTTTTATGGGCATGTTCATGACTTTATTACCGAAGCAGCTGACGTAATACGAGCAGTGGAGTCATACAGAAAATGAGAGAGAAGCTAGGTACGGCTATTTCAGGGCTGTACAGTCTGTCGTCATGTTGAGATTGTCGCGTTGGGCGCAGTGGGGCGATTTATATCCACGTCTGAGCATTGTGTTCACCGTGTTGATTTTGATTGCTTCTGGTGGTGCGTTTTTATGGGTGCTTTCTCATGCAGTTACAGGGTTTGGTCAAGCAGTACCCAAACTTTGGTCGCCTCTGGTAATCGCTTTTCTTCTTCAGATGGGGATACTTATAGTTTTAATGCGATTATGGCGCGGAGTTTTACATCATATGTTGGATGAATATGACGACTGTAGAAAGACGGACCTATATTTGGTTTATACCAGAACATGGCTAACTCGGTACATACCAGGCAGGCTTTGGTCAATCGCTGGTAGATCTCTAATGGCTGAAAGAAAAGGATTCCCTGCTGGTAACGTGGCTAGGAGTATGGTGGTGGAGGTGTTTTTCAGTTATGGGACATTAGCGCTCTTGAGCCTGTCTGTATTAGTGGGTGTATATGTTTCGGGCATTTTGAGCGTAGTTCTGTTTGGAGTCGGCGTCATGGTATTCGCACTATCAACTATTAAAGTTTATAAAATGATGCTGGCAAATTCTGATGCGACAACCAAACACGCTGGTATAACCAAGATTAAGGGCTCGGTTATCGCGTCTGGTATTGGGTTGTATATGGGTTATGGGTTTCTTCAGTTGATCGGCATAGTGTTGGTTAGTTTGGCATTTATAGATATTGATATGCGTATCATTGCTATTCTTGCCGGTGGGTGGGGTTTGAGCCTAACTCTAGGATGGTTAGTTTTCGTTGTCCCTGTAGGAATTGGAGCTAGAGAAGGCTTTGCGCTTTTCTTTTTTTCTCAGGTAATGGATCTAGCGACAGCTAGCGCTG
>JAKUPR010000107.1 GCA_022450585.1 Anaerolineales bacterium
AAGGCTTTTGTGGTTAATATCATGGCTGGTGTGCAGTAGCCACACTGGATCGCCCCTGTTTCGACGAAGGCTTGCTGGATTGGGTGGAGCTCGTGGCGTTCTGCAAGTCCCTCGACCGTGACGATAGAACGTCCCTCGGCCTGCCCGGCAAGGAGTACGCACGTCGGTGTTAATTTGCTCTCCATAAGGACTGAGCACGCACCACACTCACCAGTCTCACAGCCGTGTTTTACACTCCAAATCCGCTCGCGACGTAATACCTCCATAAGGGACAATTGTGGGTCACAGTGAAGCTCTAGTTTTTCTGCGTTCAACGTGAATCGAACTTTCATGTTTTGAACTCTCTCTGCCATGCAGTTTCCACGGCACGTCGTGTCAAAAGACATGCCATTTCTCGACGGTACTCTGAGCTGCCGCGATAATCGTCATACGTGTGATCTGCTGCGCTCACCGTTGCGGCGGCAGCCTTGTCGATCAAACTAGGGGTTAGGGCTTGTGAGGTAAGGATTTCTTCGGATGTCTTAATCCGTACTGGGGTCGAGGAAATACCAGATACAGTCACCCTCGCTTGTGTGACAATGTTGTCTTCCCTACGCAATGCGACTGCAACGGCGACAATAGCTTCATCAAGTGGCGTTCGTGCTACCCGGTGTAGTGACGTCAGGAGTGTTTGGGCAGGTAGGCGTAATTCAGTAATAAAACCATCTGTGGAGATGTGTCGCGCGTCTAATGCCAGCAATGCTAGTCGAAGTTCTGGTGCGCCCTTTTCTGTTGTCAGTACGCCGCCAATGTTAGCAACATTGCGTAACCCCAGATGGCCGGCAATGTGCGCGCATTTCGGCAGAAGGCCGCCTGCGTATTGTTTCAGGTGTTGTGCATCGACGATGTCTTGGAGTGGAGTTAATACGCCAATGCGTACACTGCCGTCCGATTCGGTCTGAATGCGGTCAAGTCCTAGATTACTGAGATCAACAGCTGCCTCCCACTTGCGGTTGTGCAGGGCGCTTGGGCGCGGACTGAGGTAAATAGCTTTTGTAATCGGCTGTGTGCGGCGCAGCAATTGCGATGCACTCTTTGGTTCTTTAGGCCGGTGGTATTCTCGCAATGCCATGAATGAGTCCTCGATAAATGAGAGTCTAGAAAAATGATAGTCTACTTACAGTAAATTTTAGCATGAATTATTTCTATTTCATGCACGAATTTGTAATCGCGTTGTGGTAGAGTGAGCAGACTGTCTAGGCTAGTGAATTTGTGTATTCTTTTATGCGTCGGTGACACATCCTAGGGAGGCTGATTGAACTGCGCGGATGTATTTGATCAGGGTGCCACGATTGGCTCTAAAAGGCGGGGCATTCCAGTTAGAGCGGCGGCGGCCAATTTCCTCATCGCTAACAAGCATGTCTATGCTGTTATTGACGGCATCGATTTTGATGAAATCCCCAGTCTGGAGCAGGGCAATGGGACCCCCGTCTTGAGCCTCCGGAGTGATGTGGCCTACGATAAATCCGTGTGATCCGCCTGAGAAACGCCCGTCCGTGAGCAGCGCAACTTCTTTACCAAGTCCGGCGCCGATGATTGCTGACGTTGGAGTAAGCATTTCTGGCATCCCTGGCCCGCCTTTGGGGCCCTCGTAGCGAATTACGACCACGTCACCTTTCCTGATTTCCTTGTTTTCTAGCGCGGCCAGCATTGTTTCCTCGGTATCGTATACCCTTGCAGGACCTTCAAAGATTTCACCTTCTTTTCCGGTGATTTTGGCGACTGCACCTTCTGGTGCTAGATTGCCACGCAGAATCTGAATGTGTCCGCTTGGTTTAATCGGGTTATCCAGTGATTGAATAATCTCCTGGTCAGTTGAAAGGGAGGGTACGTTTGCCAAGTTTTGGGATATGGTCCGACCTGTAACCGTGATGCAGTCTCCGGTCAGCAAACCGTTTTCGAGGAGGTATTTCATTACGGCCGGGACGCCACCAACCTCGTGAAGGTCTTCCATTACGTAGCGACCGCTGGGCCTTAAATCTGCAAGAAATGGAGTGTTGTCACTAGTGTGTTGGAAATCGTCAATGGAAAGAGGTACGTTGACAGCGTGTGCAATTGCCAGCAAATGGAGTACGGCGTTGGTCGAACCGCCGAGTGCGGTGAGGGTTACCATGGCATTTTGGAAAGCGGCTCGTGTCATGATGTCCAGCGGTTTGATATCGCGTTCTAGTAGCACTCGGATGGCTTCACCGGCCTTATAGCATTCATGAGCCTTGGCTGGGTCTTCTGCGGGCGTGCATGAGCTAAACGGGAGCGACATTCCAAGTGCTTCGATAGCGGACGCCATGGTGTTGGCGGTGTACATTCCACCGCAGGCGCCGGGTCCCGGGCACGCTTTGCGTACTATGACGCGGCGTGTGTCTTCATCTATGGTTCCGGAGATTTGTGCACCGTAGCTCTGAAATGCGGAAAGTATATCAATGGGCTGTTCAGCGTGGCGACCAGCGCGGATAGTGCCTCCATAAACCATCAGAGCGGGACGGTTATGGCGCGCCATTGCAATGATACATCCGGGCATGTTTTTGTCACATCCGGGGATTGAGATGTTAGCGTCATACCATTGCGCGTTCATT
>JAKUPR010000108.1 GCA_022450585.1 Anaerolineales bacterium
GAACGAGACCACCTGTATCTTGGTGACGCATGACCAGAATGATGCTTTTGCAATGGGTGACAAAGTCGGTGTGATGGCGGAAGGACGTCTTTTGCAATGGGACACGGCCTACAATCTTTATCATGAGCCGGCAAACCGATTTGTTGCTGACTTTATTGGTAACGGAATATTTTTGCCTGTGAAAGTCAAAACGCCGCGTGTGGTCGGGTCTGAATTTGGAGAACTCAGTGGAGACCAGGATATTGTGATGCCGCCTGGCAGTGAGGTTGAGGTGCTGATTCGGCCCGACGATGTGGTGTTGGATATAGACAGCTCAATCAGAGGCAATGTTGTGCGTAAAGCCTTCAAAGGTGCTGAAATACTTTATACGCTGCGTTTTGAAAGTGGCACAATTATGCTGGCGTTATTTCCAAGTCACGCTAATTTTGCAGTAGGCGAGCATGTAGGGATCAGGCTCGAAGTAGACCATTTAGTCACATTTGAGCAAGCCAACGGGAGCTTAATCGATTAATCTATGCTTAGGGTAACGGTGATGAGCTGCCGGCTCAGTCTCAATTAAAGGGAGTGAGGTAAGCTGCTGCAGCTTCAACATCATTGTGCTCATTCAGTTCCGAACGGGCAACGGAGCGAAGATGTACTTCATCAGGCCCATCAGCGTAACGCAGTGCTCGGCCCCAGGTCCAGTGATCTGCGAGAGGTGTATCCGGACTGATACCCATCGCCCCGAACAACTGCATTGCCCGATCAATCACAGTGACATGAAGATTGGGTACTAGCGCCTTAATCATTGCGATTTCCTTACGGGCGCTTTGTGTGCCACGTTCATCGATTAGCCAAGCTGTTTTGAGGACCAGTAAGCGGGCTTGTTCAATCTCAATTCGAGATCGGGCAATCCAATCTGTCACGACGCCGTGCTCATGTAGGTTTTTGCCGAAGGTTTTCCTCTGCTTGGACCGGGCAATCATCAGTTCCACCGCAAGCTCTGCTGCACCGATTGAGCGCATACAGTGGTGAATCCGACCAGGTCCGAGGCGGGCCTGAGCAAGCGTAAAGCCACCGCCTTCTTGACCCAGCAGGTTGTCTACAGGCACCCGGACGCCATCAAAAATAATCTCGCAGTGGCCTTCAGGAGCGTGGTGATTCATGATCCGGATATTGCGAATAATATTCACACCGGGAGTATCTATCGGTATCAGCACCATGCTCTGTTGGTTGTGTCGTGCAGCTTGAGGATCGGTCTTGCCCATCAGAATAATCAGCCGGCAGCGAGGGTGAGCCGCATTGGTGATGAACCATTTCCGACCATTGATGACGTACTCGTTGCCCACTTGCTCAATACTTGTCTGGATATTAGTAGCATCAGATGACGCAACATCAGGTTCTGTCATTGCAAATGCGGATCGAATCTCACCTTGAAGCAGTGGCTGTAGCCACTGTTCATACTGTTCGGGTGTCGCAAACATGTGTAGCAGTTCCATGTTACCCGTGTCGGGTGCATTGCAGTTGAACACCTCGGATGCCCAGGCCACACGACCCATGATTTCAGCAAGCGGTGCGTATTCGAGATTGCTTAGACGAGTTCCGGGCTCTTCTTCCCGAAGACCTGGTAGGAAAAGATTCCAGAGCCCTTCAGCACGAGCTTGAGCTTTCAAGTCCTCCATAAAAGAGACCGGAAAATGTCCTTGCTCTATTTCTTCATGCCATAGCCTGATTCGTGGCACGATGTGTTCAGCCATAAATTTATTGACTCTCGTTCGGAGCCCTTCGACTTTGGGTGTGTAGCTAAAATCCATTGCGCAATTTAATTTTTAATTAGACGTTCTCATTGCTGAGGATGCTCTCCGCTAACTCAGCCAAGGGGCGGACCATACCACCCATTTTTGCTGCCCGTTCATTTGACGCATTCCCGTCAAGCGATCGTTTGTAGACTCCCTGCAATATCGCGGACAAGCGGAACAAAGAGAAGGCGATATAGTAGGGCCAGTTATCTATGCCGGAAATTCCGCGTAGCTGGCAGTACCGGTCGAGCATCTCTGTCTCTTCTGGTATACCCAAAGCACGACGGTCCTTACCGCCAAGTCCCTGAATGTGTTGGTCCGGTGTGATGCGCAGACCCATACAAAAATAAGCTAGGTCTGCTAAAGGATGACGAACTGTCGAAATTTCCCAGTCGATTATTGCTAGGATTTTGTATTCGTGGTTGTGAAAAATCATGTTATCTAGTCGGTAGTCGCCATGTATCAAACCGTTCTGGCCATCATCCGAGGGTGAATGTGTGGGTAGCCAGTTTATTAGGTATTCCATCGCATCGATGTTTTCAGTTTCACTGGCGCGATACTGTTTACTCCAGCGACCACCTTGGCGATCGAAGTAACTTCCGGGACGTCC
>JAKUPR010000109.1 GCA_022450585.1 Anaerolineales bacterium
ATTGGCCGTTGATATCCAGGGCGCATCGGTTCTCGGATATAAGTGCGGAGAAGGCCTGGGAGCCATTGGTGATGGCCTAGTTCCTGTTGGTGAGGTTATTGGAGGATGGACAACATCAGAAATTCCGATGATGAACCTGGAAACTATGCCTTTTATGACCACTTCCTACGCGGAAGGTAATTTGCTGGCTACTATAATGTCAGATATGGGTCATCATGACGCTCTTGCTGAAAAGGGAGTGAAACCACTGTTTAACTATTGTTTCACTGGTCAGCACTATTGGACTAAAATGCCTATAAAGAGCCTTAGTGACATCGAAAACGTTAAAATCAGAGTCTACAACCAAATCACATCTGATATGATTCAGGCCGTTGGGGCCTCTCCTGTCACGATTGATATGGCTGACCTCTACACCGCCTTACAGCGCGGAGTTGTTGACGGAAGCGTAACTAGTGCTCTCACTGCTAGAGATTCCAACTTCCACGAAGTTCTATCTCATGGAAACGCAGTGTACTTTGCGGCTCCATGTACATCAGTGGTAGCTGTTAACTTAGATGCATGGGCATCAACGGCTGGAGATCTTCAGGCAGCAGCACTTAGCGCAGCAGAGGATGCCCGCCGATACGCAAGGATTCGAGTTGAAGATGAGGAAATCTCCTTGTTCACTGAGCTAGAGTCCCGCGGTATGTCAATTGTTGCACCGCCGCCTTCAGTAATCCTCGAATTACGTGAGAAGACTGCTCCTATGTTAGCCAGCTTCACAGCGGATCATGCGGATGCAGCAGCTATTGTTGCGAAGTTCAACGAGCTCAAAGCAGCTCCTGGATGATCCTCGATAGCTAACAGTAAAGAAACTGTAAAGTTGTAATTAGAATATCTACGGTGCGGAACACGAGTCCGTGCCGTAGATATTGGTTAACCAGTAGTTTTGTTTTTTGGATACGAAATAGTGGCCGCGAGGCTGTTATTTTGAAGCCGTACGGGAAGGAGCTTGCCTGTAGATTATGAGTACGACATCTGTTACGACACATATCCCCCCCACTGGTGGAAAGGTTGATGCCTTAGCTCGCAGGATGGCCGCCTGGCCGTCATCCCGGATTGTTAGAAATGTTGGTTCTTTTGCTGGAACTATTTCAGGCACTCTCGCAGGGATTGGAGTTGCGTTGATTTTTTTCGTCACAGTTGCGGAGATCATCACGCGTAAGATTCTTGGTCAATCTCTTTTATGGTCAACAGAAGTACAACTCTTCACGATTGCGTCCGTTTCCTTTGTTGGGATCGCCTACACTCTGAGGGAAGAAGGTCATGTTCGTATGACATTGATCTACTCACACATGTCGCCTGAAAAACAGAGGGTTATGGACTTCATTGTCACCCTGTTCGCGCTTTTATGGACAGCGTTTTTCTTCTATGCGTCGTATTTACGGATGAGTAGGGCTCTGGTAAACAACGAAAGTACCGCCGGCATTATCGACATCCCGTTTTGGATGGGTATGCTGTGGATGGTTGTAGGGGCACTATTGCTTGGGTTGGTTCTTTTGTCACGGCTGATTAAAGTCATGGCTGCGGAAAAATTTGGACAAGCCAAGAGCGCAGATGAAGTTGATCGCTTCTAACGAATTGCGGTAGTTGTTTTACCAACTTAATAATAACAGTGGATAGAAAGGAATATTTATGGATGCTATACCTGTTGTCTTAGCTATATCTTTGGCAGTCCTTTTCCTGTTCTTGGGAATGAGTGTTTGGATTGCAATCTCGCTGGGTGCCTCGGGTATCGTAGCAATATTCCTGTTTACGGGTTTGCCTCCTGCTGAAATAGTTGGACGCTCCACGTGGAATTCTTCTCATAACTATGCCTTAGTCGCGCTCCCCATGTTTATAGCGATAGGGGAAATTTTAATGAAAACCCCGCTGAGTCAATGGCTTTTTGACGGATTGAAACCGTGGGTAAATGCACTCCCGGGGAAGCTATTACACACGAATATTGTAGGCTGTGCAATGTTTGCCGCAGTCTCAGGGTCCAGCGTTGCAACAACAGCTACAATTGGCAAGGTAACATCGGGTGAGTTGTTGCGGCGGAAATACGATCCTGGAATCACCTTGGGATCACTTTGTGGGGCGGGTACTCTCGGGTTACTTATTCCACCTAGTATTATTCCTATTATTTATGCGGCTATTGTTGGTGGTTCTGTAGGTCAGCTTTTCATGGCTGGAGTCTTCCCTGGAATCATGATAACTGTAATGTTTATGGGTTATATCATGGTGAAGAGCAAACTAACCCCTCATATAGTTCCTGATGAACAAGAGTCATATAGCTGGGGAGAAAGGTTTAGAGGGCTTATGCTTATGGCACCCGTGGTTAGCCTGATCGGGTTCATACTGGTT
>JAKUPR010000011.1 GCA_022450585.1 Anaerolineales bacterium
TTAAGAGGCCACACTAGAATTGCTGCGGTCATCGCCGCCGGCAGCGGTCGCCTCAGCAGTGCTGGCAGACCACCCATGTAATCCTGATGCTGCAGAAACGAAATCACTCCAGCCAGAAGCGACCATTCCAAAACTAGAAACAAGTGCGGCCCTTTCAAAACAGCATTTGAAAAACCACCAACAAGTGCAAGTACCACAGCAGAATTACCACCCCACCACCCAGCGGCCAGTACTATAGGCACAAATGACAATATAGAGATTTGTACAGGCCCAAGTGGACCAATCGGGATCAGTTTATCGTCAACTGGTACGGAAAAAATGGGGGTGACGTTGACCGCCACTAAGAACACTAGCAATAGCCAATGCCCTCGCCGAGCTGCTGTGCTGAGCTCTCGCCATCCACGCCTACGCCGGTATAAGGAAAATGCCACCACCAAGATACCGAAGAACAGAACCATTGTCCCCGGCCACCATGACGGCAAATGCAATTGCCTGTACAAGTTCACAAACGGGATATCCACAACCGTTACGACCTTACTGTTTTCCGGACCTATACCGCAAAGCGTACGTAAATCGCCAACAACACTCTAGGATTATAGCATTCGTGCATCTGGGAGAGCCGCATTCATATGTGATAAACAATGTCTCCACCCCAGACACAAGCATAGATAAATAACTTATCTTGCCTACCACATAACCGTGTGCTAGACTTTCTTAGTAATGTCTACCATCAATGTGCCAGATGAAGTTCAGGTGAATTTTGGAGGAAACCATGCCATGACCTGTACTAGCACAGATATTCTCGGAAAACCCATTTTATCAACAGTGAAGCCAAGCAACGCATCAAGTTAGGGGGGCAGGAAAATCAGAAGAAGCATTGAAAGCTACTGCCGGAGTATTCCCTGACCATGCTCAGAATCCTGCATAGGCGAAAGACAAAACATGAGCTCATAGAAAATACATGGCAACCGTCACTATTCTAGGCTGTGCACATTCCATCCCGGACGACAATCACGATGTCAGCCATTTCGCCGTACACGCAGAGAACAACGGCATACTGGTCGACTCCGGTACCAATCCCACCGTGCGGCTAGCGAAGGCGGGAATTGCATACGATTCTATAAGTGACTTAATTCTTACTCACTTTCACCCCGATCACATCACTGGCGCCCCACTGATGCTTATGAACATGTGGTTGCTCGGCCGCGAGAAACCTCTGCACATCCACGCACTCAGGCATTGTTTGCAAAGATTCAATCAATTAATGAATGCATATGATTGGCAGGATTGGCCTGGCTTGTTCGAAGTAAATTTACATGAGATTGAACCTTACGAACGGGCGCCGGTACTGACAAATGCTGATTTCGCAGTCGTCGCATCACCAGGTGACCACATGATACCAGTCATCGGGTTACAAATCACAGACAAATCCAGTGGTCGCATACTTGCGTATTCCTCTGATACAGCTCCGTGCGATTCCATATTACGACTCGCTGCAGGCGCAGATATACTGCTCCATGAAGCTACTAATACAGGAATCGGACACAGCAGCGCAGCGCAGGCTGGAGAATTAGCATCTCGAGCACTCGTAGGAACTCTATATCTCATCCACTACCGAGCAGGAAACACAGAAGAATCGAACCTTCTATCTGAGGCCCAAAGTCAATTCAATGGACCGGTCAAACTGGCGCGTGATTTTATGACAATCGAGCTGTAATAATTTGAGATGCACGGGGCGGACTATGTCAGGATTCAGATTCCATCGTCAAAAGCACCTTCAAACTGGCATGCTGCTTCGCCGTCTCAAAGGCATCTAATCCGTCATTCATGCTATAACTAGCATGAATGAGAGAATCAACCTCTACCTGCCTTTCAGACAACATATGCATTGCACGTTCAAATGGACCGCATCGAGAACCCAGAATATTGATTTCATCCACCACCAAGGCGGATGCATCAACGCTTAGGAGGCCCGAGTAGGTACTCTTTAGCACCAATGTGCCCCGAGGACGTAAAGCTCTTCGGGCAATCGCAAACCCCTCCGCATTTCCAGTACAATCCACCGCAATGTCAAATGGACCATCAGGTGTATCGGGCGCCAAAACCGTCTCAATTCCCATCCTATCAAGAAGGCTAAGTTTCGCAGTGTTGCGATCAAACACACACAAATCGCAACCAGTCATTGCCAACGTCTGTGCTACTAGTTGCCCCAATTTACCTGCCCCTACAAGTAAGACCCGATGGAATGACTCAATGGACAATTGCTCTTGAATCTGTAGGGCTGCAGCTAATGGCTCCACGAAAGTGCCTGCGTCAGTCGAAATCTCAGCTGGCAGCACATGCAGATTGACAGAGGGAAGCTTCAAATATTCCGCAAAGGCACCATCACGGTTCATTATCCCCAGAACCGTACGATTGGAGCAGTGTGTTTTCCTTTCCTGTCGACAGTGGGAACACTCATTACATGCGACATTTATCTCACCTACCACCCGCTCACCTAACAACTCATCCGAGCCCTTTTCCACAATGCCCACAAACTCATGGCCAAGTACACCAGCGAAGGGATAATATCCACGAGTCAACTCCAAGTCGGTATTGCAAATTCCGGCACGAATTACGCGTACTAACGACTCTTCAGGTGAAGGATCCGGAACCGGAAGGTCATCTCGTACACTCAACTCCTCGTTCTGCAGCCAGATTGCCAGCATAAAGTTATGCCTATGTAGTAACTAAGCCTTAACCCCTCCGCCCAAATTTCTTCTCGAGATGCTCAACACTTATACGAATCATCGTTGGCCGACCATGTGGACAAGTAACCGGCGACTGACATTTCTCCAACTGTCGTAACAACACTTCCTGCTCTTTCTGAGAAAGTACTCGACCTGCACGCACAGCAGCACGCTTACATACTCGCAAGATAATACGGTCCTCCTCACCCGGCGGCAATTCGTACCCATGAGAATTTTCATGTTCCAATACTCCAAGGAGTGCCTGTTCAGGCGTCAGAGCACCAATTACGGCCGGAAGCGCACGCACAACAAAACTGTCACCACCGAAGGGTTCAACCCTAAATCCCAAAGCATATAACGCATCTAAGTGCCGACGCAAATCCTCAGCGGCCTCGTAATCCAGAGTCACTGTCACTGCCTCCATCAAAGTCTGTGATTCAACCCTCGCACTTTGTGCAGCAGCCATATAAGACTCATAAAGTACACGCTCGTGAGCTGCGTGCTGGTCAATTAAATAGAGCCCATCTGGGCCTTCAGCTACGATGTAAGCTGCTCCTACTTGACCAATAACGCGCAATAGTGGCAATCCCGTCACAGGAAGTTCAGTCTGAGTTTCCGACTCGACGTTATCCTCAGTCACCAGATCGTCAGACTCCACACTATTTCCAAAAAAGAAAGGTGCGGGCCAATCGACCGACTCAACAACTTCCGAGTGGGGCCAACCCGATGTCATTGGGTGATTCAGAGCCCTTTGGTTGAGCAACGTCCGACGCACTTCACGCTCTATAGAATTAAATACATGGTTAGGCTCCCTAAATCTCACCTCTGTTTTGGCAGGATGCACATTCACATCCACGTCCACGGGAGATAGCGTGATACAAATAACAGCGATTGGGTAACGTCCCTTCATTAACAAAGTATGGTAGGCACGCGTAATCGCTAGGGTAAGACGTGAGTCTTGCACATAGCGTCCATTAACAAATAGTGTGATTTCACGTCGGTTCGACCGACTCAGTGACGGCATGCTGACGTAACCATTTACGGCGACACCATGCCTCCCTCTACCAGAAACCTCAAGTAATTGTTCAACTGTCTCCGCACCATATACAGCCACAAGTACATCACTCAGAGATCCAGTACCAAGAGATTGGAATTTCTGACGTTTGTCAAAATGCAATCTAAACCTCACTCCCGGGAAAGCAAGTGCATAACGCGAGAACACGCGTCCTATGCGCGCTTTTTCAGCAGCATCAGATTTAAGGAACTTCAACCGCGCTGGGAGATTAAAAAAAAGATTCTCTACTGAAACAATGGTTCCGCATGGCGTACTGACAATCGCACGGTCTGTAATTTCTCCCGCAGCTGCTCGCAGACGCGTGCCGATCTCTTCACCCGACGAGCGTGTCACTAAATCCATGTGGCTGACTGCAGAGATGGATGAGAGCGCTTCACCCCGAAAACCTAGTGTCTTGATACTGTCCAAATCACGCGCTGAACACAATTTGGAGGTGGCATGCCGCATAAAAACCAGTTCAGCTTCATCAGAGTGAATGCCTATCCCATCATCAGACACACGTATTAGTTGAAGTCCCCCTCCGTTCACTGTGACATTTATACTGCTAGCACCTGCATCGAGCGCATTTTCAAGTAACTCCTTCACAACCGAAGCAGGTCGCTCTACCACTTCACCTGCGGCAATTTTTGACACAACGGATTGGTGTAAGATTGCGATTGGCACCGCCACATTGTATCATTTTCACGACTAGATAATACGCCTTTAGCACAGGCGACACATATCTGACGCGGTATAATCCCAGCACACAAACATGGAATTGATACTCGAACTGCGCTGGGACACCGTCGCACTACTCACTCTGGCCATAGTAGCTATTCTGATACTCTATCTACGCATCGAAAAGAAGGCTAGAGGACTATCATTATTTTTTCTGGTAATACCAGCAGGATACATAATGTATAAGGTGGCGGAATGGCAACAAAGGTTACCAGAGCTCTTTTTTGGATTTCTGAGCGGCGGAATTCTCTATTTGATCTGGCACCAATTTTACGGTCAGCGTATCCCACTGCCTTCCAGTGACAACATAAAGGTCTGGGGGCAAGAGGATTGACGAGTATATGCTTACAACATCTACATCCTAGTGAAAACAAACAAAGGCCTCATAGCCAGACTGATGCCCGTTGCTCTGACCATGATTGCATGCGCCAGTACTACGCCTGCAACTTTTACAGCACCGCAGCATACGTTAGCATCAGATAGCGATATGTCGCTTATCATAGAGCCAACTATTAACTTGCCTGCATCCGCGCGGACACCATCCCTGACACTCACAGAACGTCACCCGAGAGAACTGGGAGACAAAGAACCGGTCAAAGTGACCGGAAGCGTAGAAATAACTTTCCCGCTATTTGACAATTATCTAGTAGAACCATACGTAATGCTAGAAGATGAAAGTGGATTCGTGGAACGAGATTTCGATTTCACAATGCCTAGAGAAAATCAGGTGATTGGACCGCTAACGCGCAGCGACGAAAATACGTGGAAATATGTACTACATCTCCCAGTCATTCCTCCAGGTCGTCTAGTTGATGTGGACAATAACGGGAAGATAGACAGAGGCGTTCGTGTTTTAGCCATAGCTGTGCAAGCCAACGTTGTCGGAGACCCTTTTCTGGGAGAGAATGAATTCCGCGGTTGGTCCAGTGTATGGACTTCGGCACGCATAGACCCCGAAAACCATGATGAAATCTCGGGAGGGTTTCTCATAGTATGGGCCCCAGATGCAGAGCAAGCTTTTCCAATCGATTTCGGATCAGACGGGTTGCTGTTCACCTCTGACGATTCCACTTCTACACTGAAACCAGGGTATACAATTGTCGATCTCAACAATACACCCTTTACCTTTAGCAAAGAAATTGCTCCCGAAATAGAACTGTATGAAGGTGATGTATCCGTTACCAACTATACTGAGATGGGTTACAGTGAGGCTTTTGAATCTCTCTGGAGCAAGGCATCGGTAGAATACCCCTTTACCCAATTGAAAAGCATCAATTGGCAGGATTTATATGAGCGATTCTCACCGAGGGTAGCCGCAGCACAATCCGCGGCCAACCACCAAGAATGCTTTTTGACCATGAGAGACTTTGCCATGAGTATACCCGATGGACATGGAGGCCTAATTGGTGACGACGGCGGTTTTTTCCAGAGAAATACTGGGGGCGGAGCAGGACTAATTATGACCGAGCTCAGCGACGGACGTGTGCTCGTTAGCTACCTTACTTCTGGCGGCGCCGCAGAAGAAGCTGGTATACAACTTCGGGACGAAATCATAGCAGTGAACGGAAAACCGGTCAAAGAAGCAGTGGCAGCAGTCACCCCGTGGAATGGGCCTTTTTCCGCACCACATGTACAAAGACTGGACCAGTATCGGTATTTGACGCGTGGAAAGGTGGGGACAAACATAGATGTAAGCTGGAGACATACTAGTGGTAAAGAGAAGCAGGCCACATTGATATTACCTCCCGAGCAAGCCAGTCTGGCTGCCAGCTCTCTCTACGCCGATATTGACCGCAACGCTCCGCCAGTGGAGTATGAGATCATAGAAGACTATGGATTGGGATACGTACGCATTTGGTCCCTATCGGACGACCTGAACCTTACCATTCGTCTTTTCAAGCGCGCTGTAGAACTATTCTCCGAACGCAAATTGCCTGGGATGATACTAGACATGCGTCATAATCTAGGCGGTTCACCTATGGGTACTGGACTGGCCGCATATTTCACCTCAGAGGAATTAGAGGTAATGCGTGGGTATTATTATAGCGAACGACTGGAACAATTCGACACGCACGGACCACCAGACACTATTGAACCAGATGCCAAACTGCAGTTTAAAGGACGGATAGCAGTTCTTATCAGTCCAGCTTGCGCCAGCGCCTGTGAAAATGTAGCATGGGTTTTCAGCCAGCTGCCACAGGTGACAGTGCTAGGACATTATCCTAGCAACGGCATTATGGGTGAGGTCGGTCGTGGGCAATACAAGCTTCCGGGAGAAATCTCCTTTCAAATTCCCACTGGAATGGACCTTGACATGCATGGCAACATTATCGTGGAAGGTCTTGGAGTGCAGCCTGATGTACTTGTGCCGGTAACCGAAAAGACACTGTTCAGCGAGAAAGACGATCTCCTTAACCATGCAATCGAGATGCTGCTGCAACCCACAGTATCTGGAGTGCAACCATCTGGACCAGCAACTATGATGGACCCTGCCGATACCCACGCGTCCCTACAGCAGACACCGATCCTTGAGCAGCTGGCTTTCGAAGAATATAACAATGTTGGGCGCACCGGCGAGCAATATACTTATACAGTGCACCTAAGTGGTTCCGAGAAGGTTATCTGGATGCACAAATGGTGTGCTGCCACTAAGGCATTGGCAGTAAGCAATCTACGGGACATGACAATCAACTTCAGCATGAACGATCAGCCAATTCCGAGAAAAAAGTTTTTGGCACTAGAGGGTGAATACAACGGTCAGTACTGTTATTATCATCTGACAGGACTCGTAGATTGGCCAATGGGCGAGCACCAGCTGGACATCGAAGTGACTTTCAGGCAGGAAATCGACAACGGATTCCGAGACTACAAAGCAGGAACGCACAGGTTCGAGTACCGAGTTTACGTGGACGAATGATTGACAAAAGAGTTACGCTTTCAGATGCAGCATCCCTAGTATCTGTCGGTAACACACTGGCGCTCGGCGGAATGACACTATATCGCAGGCCGCTGACCTTTACACGCACCCTGCTACGTGAGAATTTCGCTGCTCGTGACCTAACATTACTATGCTTTACCGCTGGAATCGAATCAGACATGCTCGTGGGCGATCACCGTGTACGTAGTGTACGATCATGTTATTTTGGTCTCGAGGTTTTTGGCCTAGCACCTATGTTTACTCAAGCCGCCAGTGATGGCACCATCGAAATCATAGAAGAGACTGAAGCAAGCATCGCCTTCGGCATCCGCGCTGCACTTGCAAATGTCGGCTTCATGCCGAGTCGCGCCTGGATAGGAACTGATTTACCTCTTCTGCGCCCGGATGTGCAAACAATCAAGGATCCGTACAGCGACGACAAGTTTATCGCCTTCCCAGCAATTAACTGTGACGTAGCTGTGATACATGCGCTCCAAGCCGACCGCACTGGCAATGCACTCATAGGTAATAACCCGGGCATTGATCCAGAGTTAGCCCTACTTGCAGACACCACCATAATCACCACAGAGGAGTTAGTTGATAAGCTCGACAACGCAGATATTCCTGGCCCAGTTGTACAAGCAGTAACACTCGCTCCAAAGGGAGCCTTACCTACATCATGTCACCCTCTCTATCCTCTAGATGGGAATGCCATTCTTGAGTACACTAAACGCTGCAAATCAGGGAAGTTCGAGGAATACCTTCAAGAGGTCTTGGCTCCATGACCTGGAAACTCTCGCGCAACCTACTCATCGTTATAGCAACACTCTTCACAGGAACCGGGATTTTCGTCGGTGGTTTCGTTACTGGCGCACGTTATTACGACCTTCTACCCATAGTAATCCCACGGTCTGATCACGTAATCGGTCTAGACACAATCGAAATTAAACCAGATGCAGCTAGCACGCCAGAGGACTTACAACTAGCATTCAGACCATTCTGGGAATCCTGGCGGTTATTACAGGAAAATTTCGTAGACCGACCCCTTGACACCACCGATCTGGTACATGGAGCAATTAAGGGTATGCTACGCGCTACCGGAGACCGCCACACCAATTACATGAGCCCCGATGAGCAAGAGATCATGCGCACTGACATGTCCGGGGAACTTGAGGGTATAGGCGCAGAGATTGATACTAGCGGAGATTTCCTCCGCGTAATATCTCCACTCCCCGGATCGCCTGCCGAGGCGGCCGGAATGTTACCGGGTGACACCATAATCTTCGTAGACGGAGAGGACGTGAGCGGGATGGATGCCTTTACAGTCATTGCTAGAGTACGCGGACCGTCTGGCTCTTCCGTTACTATAACCGTGTTGCGCGAAGGGGTGCCGGATCCACTAACAATGACGATAACGCGGTCCAAAATAACCATCCCCTCTGTGGAAAGCAGGATTCTAAGCAGTGGTATAGCTTACGTGAAAATTAATCGCTTCGGCGAGCATACTACAGATGAGCTCCGCACTCAATTGCAAACACAACTCACAAAAGATCCGCCTGGTATTATTCTGGATCTGCGTAATAATCCAGGCGGATTCCTGGATGTAGGAATCAGCGTAACCTCTCAATTTGTTGGCAATGGCATTGTGATGGTTGAAAGATTCGGCGATGGGCGCGAACGTGAATACCGGGCACTCCGCGGAGGTATTGCTACTAAGATACCACTGGCTGTGCTAATTAACCGTGGCAGCGCTAGCGCCGCGGAGATTGTTGCCGGTGCAGTGAAAGATTATCAACGAGGTACGCTCGTCGGCGAAAGAAGTTACGGTAAAGGTACGGTGCAAACTTGGATGGACTTAAGCGACCAACAGGGCGCAGTACGAATAACATTCGCGCGCTGGACAACACCCAAAGGGAATTCAGTAGATGGAGACGGTCTCATGCCAGACGTTAACGTCAACCGCAGTTATGAGCAATACAAGGACGGGATAGACCCACAACTAGATGCAGCAGTCGAAACGCTGCTAAATTAGTAACCTCATATGTTTCCATAAATACCGAGGGCATGCCGCACAAGTAACAAGAGCGGGTGATCGGAATCGAACCGACGACATTCAGCTTGGGAAGCTGACGTTCTACCGCTGAACTACACCCGCACACGAACGATTATAAGCCGCGCTTATTTCCTGTCAAGAAAACCAAAACTCACGCCCCATATACCAGTTACAAATATCAGACTGCAAGCTGCCAGTGTCACGTACCAACCCGGACCGATTGGAGGTAGAGAACCGTAGAGATCCCCAACCAGAGGCCGCACTAGCAGCAACCCCCGCAACGCTCTCTCGCCCAGCATAGCAGCTGCGACACCCTGAACCAGACCTAGCCAGTACCAATCAGCCCAGCGCCAAGAAACTGCAGCCGCCACAATACTCGCCACTAGCAGTAGGAGATGTGCCTGAACAGAGGTATCTGTCCGGTACCACACAATTGCCGGATACGCGGGCAGCAGCATGAGCAATCCTAATACTACAGGTAACAAGAGCCAAATGCGCAAGCCACCTCTGGAGACATTTCGGGCCGTCAGCACGACCGCCAAAGCCAATAGCGCAAGAAAATGCATCCTACCCACTGGCAGGCTTCCAGACTGAACCTGGGGCAGCAATGTTACCCAATCAGAGAGGTCGTAAGCTCCCATACTGAGCGCCGCAGCGCGGTGCGGAACCCACGGCAGAAAATATCCTAGCCAGAGTAGGAAAATGCCAATCGAGTTCAGCGCCGAGACGAGCAGCGGCAACTTTAACACCGAGCTTGCCATGCATAGAATTTTATCATTCCTAAGTCCACATGAAAATCGGATCGCCTCCGATGAAATAGCTAATAGAACGCTGTGCGCAACACAGGCTGAAATAATTCCTTCTTATGGGCACATACGAGATCCAGAGAGCATGAGCTGCAATCCGGTACATGCATCTCCGGACAACGCCGTCTGGCATTGAAAAAGAACCAGTCTACCGCTGCCATACTTTTTCCAGAAAGTTCCACCAGTTGCATAAGCGCATCATGGGAAGCACGACGGATTGCCCACTCATCTGCAGCAGGAATCAACCGTCGCTCGACGAGAGATCGACGCAAACTTGTATCCAAAACATCAACGAGACCAACACGTAAGCAGGATCGCATCAGATGATAATCAATAATCGGGGGCAAACTCTCATCTGCACCAATACGCAGGAATTTTTCCGGGCGCTCACTTAGAATCAGTGCTAGCAGCACCGACTTCTTACGCAACACGTCCTCTTTGTATCCACCAATATGGTCAAGCCCGGTTAAGAACGAAAGCAGCGGCTTATGGCTGCAGTTAGCTCTAGCCACAATGTCCGACGGCGATAGACCTATTGATAACATGTCGTACCCATATGCGCGCGCTTGCTGCAGTCGCATCCGGCGCGCCGGCATCGGATCAGTGCCATCATCAGCACGCAATATGATACGAAGCCTTTTGGATGTCATACTGTACTGACCTGTCGACGAAAATAATTCGGGCGTATCTGTATACGCACGCATCATAGCATGCCACAAATAATCAGATCCTTTGCGATGTGCACCATCTATAGGTGCAAGCAGGGGACGCCAGTAACGACCGGACCGCGCCTGCCAGAAACCGAACTGTTGTAAAGTCGCCGCGAAGAAAAATTCCAGTGCACCAGAGGCACCCACCTTCGGAAAACCCGGTCCGACAAAAGCGAATGGGTGTACATTCTCCATACCTGCCAGAAGCTCAGCTACGGCAGATATCCGCTCTTGACACAGTGAGACACGTCGATCCATTTGTGGCCCGGGCAATATTCCAGAGTTCCAAAGCGCACGTGGTCCCACCGCTGTGACTACCTGCGCCGCTACGAATTGGGCCGCAGAAGCTGCGCGGAGCGGATGGTCTCCATTCGCCAGACGAGCCAACGTGGCCCCACAAAAAGCGTCACCAGCACCGGTCGGATCAAGTTCAGACGCCGGTTCCACAGGGATTAACGTCTCATGCTGACCCTGCCAAACACGTACGCCCCTGTGACCAAAAGTAACAAATAGAAGTTTGCCCGACTCGGCTTTCACGGCGTCCAAACTCCCGAACATGCCTAAGGCCTCGTGCTCATTCATAAAGAAAATATCTGCCTTCTGAATAAGTCTATGCACAGCCACTGTTTCATGCCGGACAACACGTCCATACGTCCCCACAGAGATCAAACGCGCACCACGTTGACGACACGAATCGAGGAATTCCAATTGACGCCAAGCACTACTCAGTGCAGCTATGTGCACTAGCTCGCATCCAGAAAGATCCGCGGGCAAATCTCCGGGTCTAAGTTGTGACTCAGAACCCCACTCTGCCGAGTCCAGGGTGGCTACACCTGCACCATGATGAGTAATCTCAAAATGCGGTAAACGTAGAGGGCTAACTTTTGGGCCGAACCAAGTTATCCGTTTTGCTGCAGCCTGCAGCGCCTCGGGCATCGGATGCGGCAGTGGCGCAAACATGGCAACCTGTGCTCCCACCCGATGTGCAGCTGCCGCCGTGTACATTCCCGCACCACCAGCAGAACGTTCAGTCCGACCCCTAAAATGCAGCTGGTCCAGCGACGCCCCACCGACTACTAGCACGTCAGCTGTGAGACGCCGAGCGCCTACGAATTCAGGGCCCACACTATTCGTAACCCCTCGAGCGTCAGCCACGGAGCCACAACCTGAATGACACTAGTTTCACGCGCCACCGTCTCTGCTAATCCTCCAGTACCAATTACCTGCATCTCTGGACCGAGCTCTGCGCCAAAACGCTCCACCATTCCCTCCACAAGACCCGCATAACCATAAAGCAGTCCAGATTGAATAGCATTGGGTGTGTTACGACCAATAGCAGCGGGCGGCGGCACCAAGTCAACACGCGGCAATTTAGCTGCTCGCTGGAAGAGTGCATCCGCAGCAATTTCTATTCCAGGTGCAATAGCACCTCCCAAGTATTCTCCCGCCGCGGAAACAGCATCGAAGGTTGTAGCTGTGCCGAAATCGACAATGCATGCTGGACATCCATATAGCGAACGCGCAGCAGCAGCATCCACCACACGGTCTGCACCCACCTGTCGAGGGTCATCGTAACGTATGGGCACACCGGTCTTCACGCCAGCATCCACCACCAAGGGCTCCTGATGCAAATAATCCCTGCAAATATGTAGAAAAACACCGGTCAGAGGCGGCACTACTGAGGCTATAGCCACGGCAGCAATATCATCTCTAGAAATACTCCCATGCTGAAAAAATCCGAGCAACTGCAAACCATATTCGTCACCAGTACGACCACGTGCGGTTTCCATACGCCATCGAGGTCCAAGGGTCTCTCCGGTGAAGACACCCACAGTGATATGTGTGTTACCAATGTCTATTGCCAAAAACATAATTGCTCCTTTTTAAGTCTCGCCCAGTACCATATTGTCAATCAGAACAACCTGACCAATGCACACGGCCAGACTGGCCAATACTTGCTCCGGCAGCTGCCTCAAATCCTGCAGTGTCTCTACCTCTGTAATAGCTATATAACGAGCATCTGCTAATGGCTCAGTCGCAACTACATCCGACATCAGACCACACAGCTTATCTCCGTCCCGCTGTCCCTCTGCAAATGCTACGCTAGCAGCACTCAGTGCACGAAACAAAACAGTGGATGCCTGGCGCTGGTCCACACTCAAACGTGCATTGCGAGAGGAAAGTGCCAAACCATCCGACTCCCGTACCGTTGGGCATGTTACCACCTCCACAGGAAAGCCAAGATCAGCCACAAGCCGACGCACCACGCAGACCTGCTGCGCATCTTTCTGTCCGAAATAGGCACGATCAGGCCTAAATGCAATAAGAAGCTTAGAAACTATCGTGGTCACCCCACGCATGTGCCCAGGACGACGCCCACCTTCCAGGCCACTCGTGAGTTGATTCACAGTCACGTATGTCTGATACCCATGCGGATACATCTCCGATCTGTCTGGTGCCCAAACCAAGTCAACGTTGTGAGTATCCAACAAATCCAAATCCCGCTCGAGGTCACGCGGGTAATCGTCTAAATCATCGACCGACTCGAACTGAGCTGGGTTGACGAAAATGCTTGCAGCAACAAACTCATTCTCAGCGCGAGCAGACTGCACCAACGAGAGATGACCGCGATGCAAATATCCCATTGTAGGAACCAAACCAAGTGACCCTGTGAATGTAGCCCGTGCTGATCGTAATTCTAATAGCGTCTTGACTATCTTCATGATTCATTTATTGGCTGCGCGCAGCACGCACCAACTTGCAGAGCATGTAGTTCACTGGAGCAGGCACTCCATGCAGCGCGGCCTCACGCACTATGGCACAATTTATCGACTCTATTTCGGTTAGTTCTCCACGACGCATATCTTGCAACATTGACGAATAATTACTAGCCGTCGCCTGAGCAACCATTATTACCTGTTCAGAAACGTCAAATGGAATCTCAATCCCCAAGGCAGCGGCTACGGCCTCGGTCTCTTCGGCCGCAGCAATCATCAGTCCACGTGCATCCGGGCGGGAGAGCAGCTCACCATTAGTGATATCAAGCAGTGCGGTCAACGCATTGATGCCAGAGCTGACAGCAAGTTTTCCCCAGAGCACTGGTTCCAACTCACAGGTCAAAATAGTCGGAAAACCAGCCGTCTCAAACAAACCCGCCAGGCCTTGCAAGCGCTCGTCCATGCACTCCCGTAGCGCTAGGTAAGTGTCCCCTCCACCACTGTAACGCACATGGCCGGGAGACAGTAGAGCCGCTCCCTGCGTCGTTACGCCGGCAACCGCACGTTTCACACCCACTCTTTCTTCCAATACCTCCAAGTTACCCAGTCCGTTCTGAAGCGTAACAACTATCCCATCGGGAGCAAGAACTAACGATGCCAAGCTGGCAGCCCGTTCGGTCTGCCAGCTTTTTACCAGCAGCAACGCCACCGACGCGGGTGCAAATTGCTGTGGATCCTCGCCAACACTCACCTGAACCGTATCTACAATGTCGTTAGCTTCAATACAGATTCCTCTTTTACTTATTGCTTCCATGCTCTGAAGCCAACTTCCCAGAAGACAGACATCAGAATGTGGTGCCAACCGCGCACCAAAAAGACAGGCCATCGCACCGGTGCCAATGATCGCAACACGCATATATGCCAACCTTAGGAGTGCTTGCCGCTAGGCCGCAGGTCTTCTAGACTATCTATAAACGTCTGCCATTCATCGTCCGGTATACCAAATGTATGTTCTGCACCTGGAAAATCACGCCGTCCGACTTCATCCCGATACCTCTCAAAAGCATTTAACATCTCCACGCGCAAATTGGAGTATTTTTTTACGAACCGGGGCGTGAAGCGATCAAAAAGACCTAGTAAATCGTTGCTAACCAACACCTGACCGTCACAGCCAGAACCTGCACCGATTCCAATTGTGGGAACATTCAACCACTCGGAGATAAGCGTGGCCACCCGACCCGGAACCGCTTCTAGCACAATCGCAAAACACCCAGCTTTCTCTAGCGCAATAGCATCATCCAGAAGCGCACGCGCTGTGTTCGAGCTGCGACCCTGAACTCGGAATCCGCCCAGCTGATGTATTGCTTGTGGTGTCAATCCAATATGACCCATTACTGGAATACCGGCTTCCACAATGGCACGCACGGTGGAAGCCATGCGACGACCACCTTCAAGCTTTACGCTGTCCATACCAGCATCACTCAGAAATCTCCCCGCATTGCGCACAGCCTCAGATACATCCACCTGATATGAGAGAAAAGGCATGTCTCCGGTCATGAAAGCCCGCTTAGAGCCACGCGCCACCGCGCGGCAATGATGCAACATTTCGTCCATTGTCACTGGAAGTGTGTTTTCATACCCTAGAACTACCATGGCCAATGAATCCCCAACCAAGATTAGATCAACCCCAGCTGCATCAGCCACGCGCGCAGTAGGATAATCATATGCAGTCACCGCAACAATCGGATCACTGCAGTCTTTTTTATCTTGCAATGTTGCCAAGGAAATCTTGCTATTCGATGAATCGGATGGCACTTGTTGGCTCACGCTATCTCCTCCTGTTTCAGTGTAATGCTAATTTCATACATAAAAAAAGCCCTCCATCGCATGAAGGGCCGGTAACCTAATTGCATCTAAGCGAAACACCTGGGTATCTCCACCTACCCACGGATGTCACGCTGATTACATCACACTTTTGTTATCCAGCCGTCTCGCTCAAATTTGATGCAAGCGACAACTTTAGTATAATTGCTGGAACATCCATCCGTCAAGTGATGTTTGCGGAGGACAATCATGACAATACTGCTGACACTGGATTAGAATGACAAACTCACGCGTAACCCGCCTAGCCCACTTACTGGTGGATTATTCTACAGAAATCAAACGTGATGACCAAGTGCTAATCTGGGCACCTGCGAGCACTACCAGCATGCCTCTGATGCTAGCATTATATGAGCGCGTGCTAGAAAACGGTGGCCATCCACATCTAGCACCATTTCTGCAAGGACCTGAAGATGTCTTCTTCCGCTTTGCACAGGAACATCAACTAGATTATGTATCACCATTTTACAAACTGGCCGTGGATACTTTCGACGCTATCATTCGCATAGAGGGCGTATCAAACACACGCGCACTCTCTAACGTCGATCCGACCAAGCAGGTACGCCGCCGACAAGCACATGAAACCATACTTAAGACATACCTGCAGCGCGGAGACGCAGATCAATTAAAATGGAACGTAACACTCTTTCCAACAGACGCCATGGCCCAAGAAGCTGACATGAGCCTGCACGATTACTCCCATTTCGTCTACCGGGCCTGCCATGTTAACGATGATGATGACCCGGTGGCCCACTGGCAATCTGTACGTTCCAATCAACAGCGCCTAGTTGACTGGCTTAGCAACCGGGACAGGGTACAAGTACGCGCAGCAAACATCGATTTAACCATGTCAATCAAGGGCCGCACTTTCATCAATGCCTGTGGCAAGCGCAACATGCCAGACGGCGAGATTTTCACAGGTCCGGTGGAAGATTCAGTCAACGGTCACGTACTTTTTGATTATCCGGTAACAGTTGGAGGACGAGAAATTGAGAATATTAAGCTGCGCTTTAAAGATGGTAAAGTGGTTCACGCCAGCGCCACCAAGAACGAGCCCTACCTCCTTCAAATGCTTGACAGCGACCCAGGCGCGCGTTATGTTGGCGAATGGGCCATCGGCACCAACTATGGCATTGACCAACATACAAAACAGATACTTTTTGATGAAAAAATGGGTGGTAGCATGCACATCGCGGTCGGATCCGGTTATCCACTAACCGGCAGCCGTAATGTCAGCGCAATACACTGGGACATGATCAGCAACATTAAGAGCGAAAGCGAGATTACTGTGGACGGTGACTCGCTCTATAAAGACGGCCAAATCCAGATATAGGCATTATCAAATAATCATTCCATCATATTGATATCGTGAGGACATCATACCCGAATGCGCTGAAACTGCACCAACAAAACCCCGAGCAGCACCGCCACACCGCCAAGAGACTGCCAGAGTCCCAGACGTTCTCCAAGCAAAAAGTGTGCCAAAACAGCCGAAATCACCGGTTGTGCTAGCATCATAGGTGCAACGGTCGCTGCAGACAGACGGCCAAGCGCATAAGTTATCGCGAGCCAACCGCCCACCTGTATGATGACGCCCAGATACAAAAAATTCAGGTAAGTTGAAATCTCATATCCAAAGAGTGGTTGCCGCAGAACGAGCATTGTGACCCCAAGGATGCAGGCAGCACCAGCACCCACTATCCAAAAAAATGAGAGGGTATCCAAATTTTCACGCACCTTCTGCCCAGATAGAAAAAAACAACCATAGAAAATCCCAGCCATCAAACCATACATCGATCCGGTGCCACCAACCACCGAAGACCAGCGGTCTACTCCTATAATCAGCGCAGCACCGACCATAGCCAACGCGAGACCAACCCAGAATCCAATCCGTAGCCGCTCTCGGAATAGCAGCATAGCGCCTAGGCCGACCCATACTGGGGCTGTGTTTGCCAGAAGTGTCGGTGTTGTCACACCGCTCATTGTCACCCCTGTGGTCCACAGACCCAAGTCCAAGCCAAAGCAAATCCCAGATATAATCGCCAAGCATAGCGTGCTGCTCGCCATGTGACCAGATTTGCGACGTTTCCTCAAGAACGGCACGCCTAGGACTAGCACTGCAATGACAACACGGTAAAACGCCGTAACCACACCGGGGGCGTTCGCCCAACGAATGAACAATGGTGACCAACCAATGATTACTACTCCAATGCCAAGAGCGAGGTACGCCTTGACGTTGGAGCGAAAACGCAGCCTAAAAGCGGTAATCATAGCCACTGAATCTCCACATCCACAACGTCCAAGTCCGGACGATGTTTTTCAGTCCACAAGATCGCCCGCCGCAGCACTTTCTCCACAACGGATTTTTCGTTACTAACGGCCACAATAGCAATTTGTGCCGATTGCCAGACATCGTTATGTCCAATCTCAGACACCGCCAAATTGAATT
This sequence comes from Anaerolineales bacterium, assembly GCA_022450585.1. GTDB lineage: Bacteria > Chloroflexota > Anaerolineae > Anaerolineales > UBA11657 > CAJWGI01. The sequence continues at coordinate 18,055 of JAKUPR010000011.1, forward strand.
CCTTCCGCAGGCGCGTGAGAAGAGATCTAAGTTGTCCACGTTTCTCCTTCAGTGAACGCACGGATGGCAGGCATAGTTCTACAACGCACGCACCGATTATCATGATGTTGCTACCGTTTTTCGCCGCGAGCGCGGCCACCCGAGGGAAGTCCAAACGTCCATTCCAAATTAGCGTATTTCCCCAGATGAAGTTTTTCAACCTGCTGTCTCTCGTCCGAGCTTAATGCACCGAACTGCACCTTAACTTCTAGCTCCCGTGAGAAACCACGCACAAGTGCCCTAGCCACATCGTCCCACTCGACCTCACGGTTCAACACCGCGGACAGTGTGGCGGCACTCCGCCGAACTCGAGCACACGCATGATCACGATCCAACTCCGTATCGAACGCAAGGACGTTACAAATACGGGCGATATCACCATGAAGTGGCAAAGAGCCATGCTGCAGTACCCCTGCACCCTTTCTTAACTGAGCGCTGCCAATCAATTTACGCCCCTCTACTGTCATCTCATAATGAGAAGGATGCTCAAAACAAACTGGTCCAGACACAGCACAACGTTGGACATTGGAATCATTACGAGCAGAGATCCCAATGTCGTCAAGACCAGCAAGCAATGCGGCGCTCAGGCGCCGGTAAACCGGTAAAACTCCGCCACACGCAATAGGGTCACTTTTGTTTAAATACACCGCATAAGTCAATTCATCAATATGGAGGATAGCACGACCACCGCTGGGTCGACGCACCAGATCGTAGCCCAGTGAACGCAGGTTTTCTTGGTCAACAGCACGGGCCGACTGCGACCGCCCTAGAGAGAGGCACGCCGGTTCCCAAGCATACAGACGTAAAGTAGGTGGAGACATACCGCGCGAGACCGACCAAAGAATTGCCTCGTCCATAGCCATGTTGATGTATCCATCGCAGGGAGGGGAAAAAATTATCCGCCAGCACTCAGCCAAAATTGCATCCGTTGTGGGAATGATTTACCACTTCCGAAAGGACATACCACTCAATCATATTTTTTTGCTCGGCGAAAAGCTGCCATAAGGATGTTGCCACGGAAACCCTACTGGCCGCTCACGGTACGGATAGGATAACGAAAAAATTGAGTGCTCTAAAAATACATTAGGCTTATTTACTCAAAACTCGAGATCTTCAAGAATGTTTACGAATGTTAAAGGAACAGACGCAAAGATCTCTTGTCTCGCATATCCCTGTGTACGTTAACGGTCACATCATCTCTGAAATCAGACGATTAGACTGATCAGGGGAAAGCCCAAGCGGTCGAAAAGCTAGTGGTCCACCCTCAGACAAAACAGGCTCAAGGTCATTAAGTGACGATAGATCATCACGACGCCAAAACACCCCTACAGGAATCTCGTCTCCCCACTGATAGCCCCGATCGATCGCCGCGTGAAAATCAGTTGAATCGTGACCTTCATCCTCTAGGAATTTTATCCGAGGCCTGAACCACTTGTAAGTATTATCCAGGTTGTAGGTCACACACGGACTGAATACATCAACGAAGGAGAAGCCTCTGTGCTCGATTGCCTGCTTCAGCACTTCAACCAAATGGGACTGCTTACCACTGTAACCCCGAGCCACAAAGGTAGCACCACCCGCCATAGCTAGAGGAATTGGATTTATTGGGTTTTCCAGATTACCTTCAGGGGTGCTTTTTGTCTGCATTCCGAGTACACTAGTAGGTGAAGTCTGTCCGGTCGTCAAGCCGTAAATCTGATTATCCATAACGATGTAAGTAAGATCAACATTGCGACGCATGGTATGGAGAAAATGATTGCCACCGATCCCAAAACCATCACCGTCACCGCCAGTAACAAGCACGGTTAACTCATGATTCGACATTTTCACTCCAGTGGCCACTGCCAATGCACGCCCGTGTAGTGTATGCATACCATAAGTATTGATAAAACCTGGTAGATTAGAAGAACAGCCGATACCACTGATGGTAACAACTTGATGTGGTTGCAATCCCATTTCCGTCAGAGTTTTCTCTATCGCAGCTAGAACTGAGAAATCTCCACATCCAGGGCACCAATCCGGGTCAATTTTACCTTTGTAGGATTCCCGGACCACTTCCATAGGGGATTGGGAGCTAGGGTCCACTAAAGTTTGATCAGTAACTGATATCGTCATATTATCGTCTCTTCAATCATATTTTTCTTTAAGTTTTTTATACGACCATTTCATGAGTCGGCACATAAAGATCGGTCTCACCGGACAAAATCACTTTAACACCATCACAAATGTGGTGGGGCATAAAAGGTTCGCCATCATATTTTCGGATATGGCCATTAGCCGTAAAACCAGTCTCTGAACGAAGATAACGGGCAAATTGCCCACTATAATTGTTCTCCACAACTATGACATTCTTGACTCGCCCCAAGATACTTAAAACTACATCGACATGAAACGGGACAATCCACTTAATGTGAAGTTGATTACCTATTATGTCATCCTCAAGGGCTAATTTATTTATCGCCTCCACAATAACTCCCCAAGTTGAGCCAAATCCGACCAAGGTGAATTCAGCACTCTCAGGACCAACAAGCTCTGGCGCCTGAATGTCGCTTAGCACAGTTCTCATCTTACGTGCGCGCTTATCTACCATCATCCTACGCTTGTGCGGATTGGTAAATTCGTCACTAATTAGAGTGCCGTCCTCATCATGCTCGTCAGTTGCTGCCACATAAATGTGTCCGGGTACCCCCGGAACCGCCCGCGGTGATATCCCACTATCTGTATTCTTGTAGCGCAGATAGGAATTGTCATTGTATCCACCATGGGGATTATCTGAATCCTCATTAGAGAATATCATTTGACCACGATCAATAATCGGATGAAAATTTAACTCATCTGGGTCGATACTGGATGTACCCTCGGAAATAAGAAGATCTGATAGCACCAATCCTGGGCACTGGTATTTGTCCGTCAGATTGAACAATTCTGGCATGATATTGAACAAATCAGCCTGTGTGGTCGGGGCAACAATCAAACGAGGATAATCGCCTTGACCCGCTCCAAGTATCTGCCACAAATCGCCTTGTTCGGTCTTCGTAGGCACGCCTGTAGCAGGACCGGCACGCTGAACATCAATGCAAACAATCGGTGTCTCAATCATTCCAGACATACCGATAGCTTCAGTCATCAACGCAAATCCTCCACCTGAAGTGGCGCACATCGCTCGACAACCAGCATGCGCAGCGCCAACAACCATGTTAATTACACCCAACTCATCCTCAACTTGCCTAACTATCACACCCAGCTCTCTAGCATGTCGCGCAATATACATCAGCACTCCGGTAGCAGGGCTCATGGGATAAGCCGCATAAAACTTCACTCCAGCCGCGAGTGCTCCCATACCTGCAGCCTCGTTCCCTGTCAATACTGCGAGTCCATTGGATAACCGGGGTACTTCGTATGGAAATGCGCTAAAACTTTTTGCGGCGTAATCATAACCCCTCTGAGCAATCTCCTTATTTGATTCCACAACAGCATCACCTTTGCGAGCAAAGATTCGTTCGAGCGCATCGGACAAATCATCGAATTCTATACCAAGCATGTACAATACAGTCGCAACTGCAACCGTATTGCTAGCCATTTTGTTGCCTGCTGTTATTTCTTTGACAGGCAAAGGGCACAACTGGACCCCCTCTGGTACATCATTAGTCTCAATCTTGAGTTCATCGTATACCACGGATGATCCGGAAGGCATAATATGGATATGGCGATCAAAGGTATCCTGATTCAGCGGAATCATTATATCTAAGGCGTCACCCATACTCCACACGGGCCCATCACTTGCTCGGATAGTGAGGAAGGTATGACCTCCTCGAATAATTGATTGGTAAGCATTGTAGGCATTTAACCTAAGGCCCCTGCGGGCAAAAATCCGCGCAAGAATATTGCCTGGCGTGGCGATACCTTGACCCGCAGCACCGCCAATAGCAATAGCAAAATCTACCGTAGCTTGAGACTCTTCATTTCCATTATTCGTAGTCATTATTTATATTTTCAATATCTCAATATCATGCATCAACATCTAATTATAATATATTGTGAAATTCTTGAAGAAGCAAAAGAATCACACAATATATTACTATATGACTGCTTCCTGAATTTGCTGCGCGTCATTTGTGCCAGAATCACCCTAACCTACACGACCACTATACACCAATGTATAATCGAGCCAATGTACAAAATGACTCTACTATTCCGAAAGCCGACTGACCCCGATCTATTTGAGGAAAAATGGACGCGCATGTTTCTACCTATCGCTGAGGCAATGCCCGGATTAGAGCGTATCGCCGTGAGCCACATAGTGGGAGAGCCAGGAGGCACATCCGATTATCACCGCATACACGAGTTCTATTTTGCAGACCAACAAGCACTTGACCTAGCACTTACATCCGAGAAGGGTAAACGTGCAGGAAATATATTGATGAGCTTCGCAGGCGAGATTACCACCATACTCTTTTCCGAAGTATTTGAGGATACACTGGACAACTCCGAGACTCACGGCGAAACTATCAACAAATAATGTCTTCCACAAAGGTGGCCAAGAAATACGAACAGATGCATACCCCGTAAATGCAGCATTGCACAATAACAGGTCGACATACAAAGAAATGAAAGAGTGAGGCTCATCCTGTGTCCGAACACGTCTCCGACAGGTCCAAACAGATTTACGACGGCATAATGATTAATGCACTCAATCAGTCAGTGTGGCAGCGAAAAATAAATTGGCGCATTTTCCAAGCACCTTACTGCAAAATATAGATTTCTGTGCTAGTATCTAGTTGGCATACTACCGGATTGTATGTTCGCATACTTAAGTTAAGAAACGCGGGGATTAGCAACAGATAATGGGAAAAATCATTGCATTTATCTTCTTCGCTATGTGGACCTTCCAATTGCTTGGCCGGGCAGCGAATGCCTTTACGCGATGGCAGCAAGAGCGTAGCCAATTCGGCAACACTGAGGAAGGTGAGTGGGAAGTCATCGATCCTGCCGAACGATCAGATGGAACCCCGGTACAGGCTGCCCTTTCTAGTATTGAAAAAGCGCGACGCGTTTTCAATGGCAGGATGCGCAACCAGAACGGAACGCTAGATAACCGTGCCAATCGCATAGGAATATTGGTCCTGCTGGGAGCAACGGCTCTAGCCTTGCTGATTCTGGTACCAACCTTGATTGTGATTCTGCAGTGATGCGTAACCAGCATTATTGTGTGGTACCATGCGAGTTGCTTCGCTGAGAGATGCAGATGTCAGAAACCGAAAGAATCACCGTAGTCGAAGGACCAACACCGACTTTTGAGCCTAACACGGAACCTTGGGTGCTTGGCATGTCAGAAGGGCCAGCGATTCCATTCACAGGACGCTGCTTGCTACGCACACTTGACGGAAACGCACTTTTACAGCGCTGCCGCGAAGCCTGGGGGAAAGGTCGTGCAGCATGCCTAGAATTCACTAACATGGCTGGTCTTCCAGAGGAAGCCTTGATACTGGCTGCCCGCGTGAGTGAAGTAGAAGCAGGGGAGGTGTTACACCTCTGGTTAAGACTTAACAGCTGGCCAGAGGAACTTGGAGACACTGACGATCCATTCGATTTTGAATCTGACGACGAAGACTCAACTGGATTGTGACAGGCAACTAGAACATTCTTGAATCCATTAGGGTGCCTGCATGTTCCGCAATTTACCTTCCATGACGTCGAAGCCGCTGCTCAAAATCAGGTAGAGAAACACGCGAAGTTAAGTCCATGGAAATAGGTGTCACGGATACAACTCTTAGCTCCGAAATGGCGGAGATGTCGGAGTCCATTTCAAGCGTATCGTAATCTATCTCCTTTCGCAATTGCGGTCCCTCCTTCTCATTTAGGTTAAAGGGAATCCAATAATTCTGACGCGACTGGCGTGTAACCCGCCAGTCGGTTTCAATAGTGGCATTGCTAGGGACATCGACCTTAAGAACATCAACGTCGTGTGGACAAGCAAGGGACAACATCTTTTCTGCAAAAAGATGCGTAAAGTGCATGGCGGCGGTGAAATCTACCTCCTTAGAGTGGCTAAGATGATAGCTGATATCAGTTTCCAATGACACCGCTAATGCTGGAATATTAAAACTAGCTGCTTCAAGAGCAGCCCCGACTGTACCTGAGATGGTAACTCCATTGCCAACATTTTCACCATAGTTGATGCCTGATACTAACAAATCCGGTGGCCGCGGACTAAGCAAGAGTACTGCCCGCTGCACAGCCTGGGCGGGAGATCCCCCTACGGCATAGACATCCCAATATTCACTATTTACCCGTTTACGCATAGTATTGACCACACCGTCCGCACTAGGTGGCATACTTCTCCCAGAGCTTGTCTGTTGCTCTCGCGGCGCAACTACCAGAACACTCCCGAGTGGCGCAAGCGCACTAGCAGCCGCAATAATTCCGGGTGAATCGACACCGTCGTCATTGGTGAGCACAATCAATTTATCTTGACGCTCAGACATACCTTCATCATACCACCTACCACCAGAACATGCACCACACATACAGAGTTCCTAGTTCCATCTAAGAAGTACAATCTATGGTGATAGTATTAAAATCAGGAAACAGGAAAATAATAATGACCAAAAAGAAAATTATCAGCACCGACAAAGCACCTGCAGCCATAGGACCATATTCGCAAGCCACAGTCGCAGGAAACCTAGTATTCACAGCCGGACAAATTCCTCTCGACCCTACAACCGGTGAACTAGTCACAGGCGGCATAGAGGAGCAAACACATCAGGTACTACAGAATATCCGGTCACTGTTACAGGTAGCAGGAAGTAATATGGAATCGGTCACGAAAACCACGGTGTTCATGACCAACCTCGACGATTTCAACGGCATGAACGAAGTTTACGCCAAGTACTTGGCAAACAAACCGCCCGCTCGAACCACGGTGCAGGTTTCTGGGTTGCCCATGGGTGCAAATATTGAAATTGAATGCGTGGCTGTAACAGCCTAAACGCCCGTACCCAATTTTGTCATCGTGTACCGCTAATGTATAATTGCGACCAAAAGGGGCGGTTAGCTCAGCTGGTTAGAGCGTTGCGTTGACATCGCAAAGGTCGTTGGTTCGAGTCCAATACCGCCCACCTAAACGCGAAACAGTCAGAAAAGACAGTAACGTACTGACCGGATAACTCAAGCGGACGAAACAATTCCAGACGCCGAGTAGAAATCCTTACAAACCAACTCCAGCGATTATCAGGAAGAGAACAAACTCGACATGACCCAGACGCGCAGAAACTAAGGGCCCGGGATTACCCCATTATCCGCCCAAAACAGATCACTGTGATCCACAAGCTAAATAGTGTGGGCGCAGATGAACACAGCTCTCGCTCCAAGTGGGAGCGCGCTTGTTTTATGTGCGATGTGATTTGCACATAACCACCGGGAGAGACCAGCATGGTTGAAAAGCACGAAAAGCATTATGAGGATACTGAGCTATATCGACTGCGCCATTCAACAGCACACGTGCTGGCCCAGGCAGTAATGGAGATGTTTCCCGACGAGACTCAGATCGCTATCGGTCCTCCCATTAAGGACGGGTTCTACTACGACTTCGACTTGCCACGCTCGCTGACTCCCGAAGACCTACGAAAATTGGAAAAGCGCATGCGCCAGATAATTGCCGGGCACCATGAATTCGTCCGTACTTTCACAACGGTGAAAGAGGCCCAAAAGCAATTCTCAGACCAGAAATACAAACTTGAAATTATTCAGGATCTTTTTCTCAGATATGAGAACGCAACCACCGAGCAGCCGGAAATATCTTTCTATACTCATGACACATTTACAGACCTATGCCGCGGTCCTCACCTCGAACACACAGGCCAGATCAACCCTTCAGGCCTCAAGTTACTAAGTGTGGCCGGGGCTTACTGGCGAGGAGACGAAAGCAACACAATGCTTCAGCGCATTTATGGAACCGCTTGGAGCAGCGCTGACGATTTGAAAGGGTACCTCTGGAAACTAGAAGAGGCCAAAAAACGGGATCACCGTAAGCTAGGAGCACAACTACAATTGTTCCACTTTTCGGCAGACGTGGGGTCAGGACTCCCGATGTTCACCCCAAAGGGTGAAACTGTGCGCCACTTGATGGAATCCTACGTACGTGATTTACAGACCCGCTACGGATATAAGCACGTCTGGACTGGCCATCTAGTAAAAGAGGATCTCTACAAGAAATCGGGACATTACCAAAACTACCGAGCCGCTATGTTTCCGCCCATGATTGACGAAAACATCACGTTTCGCCTAAAACCAATGAACTGCCCCAGCCATATGACTCTTTTCAAGGAAATGGGGCGACACTCTTACCGCGAGCTACCCCTCCGTTTCGCCGAGTTTGCCACACTCTACCGTTACGAAAAATCGGGGGAGCTTACCGGCCTGACACGCGTACGATCACTTACACAGGATGACGCTCATATATTCTGCGCACCCACACAAATCGAGAGTGAATTCGGGCTAGCGCTCCAACTGATTCAAGATGTCCTGCGACGCTATCACTTCAGCAATTACCGAGTACGCCTCTCACTTAGAGGTGATGGAGACAAGTACCTGCAGGACGATGAGAAATGGCAAAGAGCAGAGTCCGCACTACGATCCGCTCTGGATGCCTCGGGAATTACCTATTACAGCGAAACTGGAGAGGCTGCCTTCTACGGCCCCAAAGCCGACTTCATGGCGCAAGATGTACTCGGCCGAGAATGGCAGCTGTCCACTATTCAGGTAGATTTCATTCAGCCGGCACGACTAGGACTCACATACATCGGGGAGGACGGACAAGAGCACACTCCAGTAGTACTTCATCGCGCAGTAACTGGAAGCACCGAGCGCTTTCTAGGCGTTCTTATTGAGCATTACGACGGAGCATTTCCAGTCTGGCTAGCACCGGTACAGGCCGTAATAATTCCCATTACTGATCGACATCTTGATTATTGTCAGAAGCTGCACAACAACCTTCAGGCCCACGGACTGCGTACTGAGATTGATACCAGCAACGATCGCATGAATGCCAAAATACGCAAGGCCCAATCTCAGCGTATCCCTTTCATGTTGATTGCCGGCGACCGAGAGCAGCAATCTAACCATATTTCCGTACGTCTTCGTTCTGGCGAGGAACTAAAATCACAAACCTTGGAGCAATTCCTTGCATTAACACAGGAAGCAATGGCATCGGGAAAATGAAGCTCTGACCCGGAAATCGCAGATACTATGTTAGAGCTTTATTAGAAACGATAAGGACCCCTTGACTGCGTGATACCAGAGCATTATCATCTGAGTTAGTCTTAGCACTCCAATGTGATGAGTGCTAACGGCATAAAGAATCTTTGAAACAAACAAATTGGAATTGATAGGAGGCAACAAAAAGATGTCACTAAATCTGAAGCCACTGGGCGAGCGCCTAATTGTGGAACCGGTCGAGCAAGAGGAAACCACGTCGGGTGGAATTGTTCTGCCGGAGACGGCTAAGGAGAAACCGCAGAAAGGAAAGGTGCTTGCGGTGGGACCAGGGGCGCGCGATGAGAGCGGCAGTCGCGTCCAGATGGATGTAGCTGCGGACGACGAGGTACTGTTCGCGAAATATTCCGGTACCGAGGTCAAAATAGAGGGCAAGAAGCTGCTCATCCTCAAAGAAAGTGATGTGCTCGCAATTGTCACCGGTTAGTTTATTTACATAACTATATAACTCAGGAAAGGATAATTAATCATGGCTGCAAAACAAATCGCGTTTTCAGAAGATGCACGTCGAAAATTGAAGGCGGGTATCGATATGTTGGCCAATGCGGTGTCCACCACGCTTGGCCCTAAGGGTCGCAACGTAGCACTCGACAAGAAGTTTGGTGCTCCAACTGTTACCCATGACGGCGTCACAGTCGCCAAGGATATTGAGCTGGAAGACCCGTACGAAAACATGGGTGCGCAACTGCTCTCGCAGGCTGCCACCAAGACTAACGACATTGCCGGGGACGGCACTACCACTTCAACCGTCCTGGCACAGGCAATGGTACATGAAGGACTGAAGATGTCTGCCGCAGGTGTGAACCCAATGCTGCTAAAGCGCGGTATCGAAGCAGCCACACAGGCAGTGGTCACCAGCATACAAGGCCAAGCCCAACAAATTAGTACTAAGGAAGAGATCGCCTCCGTAGCCGGTATTTCCGCAGCAGACGATGAAATCGGTGGGCTCATTGCAGAAGTGATGGACAAGGTCGGCAAAGATGGCGTTATTACCGTAGAAGAGTCAAAAGGTTTGGAATTCGAAACCGAGTACGTAGACGGCATGCAGTTTGACCGCGGATACATCTCGCCATATTTCGTAACCAGCCCAGAATCCATGGAATCTGCGATAGACGATCCTTACGTTCTCATTCACGACAAGAAAATCTCCGCTGCACAGGATTTGGTACCGTTGTTGGAGAAACTGGTACAACTGGGCAAACGTGATCTCGTAATCATAGCGGAGGACATCGAGGGCGAAGCTCTGGCCACCCTAGTACTGAACAAAATGCGCGGCATGCTTAATGTACTAGCGCTAAAGGCGCCGGGTTTCGGTGACCGTCGTAAGGCAATGCTGCAGGACATCTCTGTGCTAACCGGCGGAACGGTAATCACAGAAGAACTCGGACGCAAGTTGGAGAGCGCCACCGTGGCTGATCTAGGCCAGGCTGGCAAAATAGTGTCCACAAAAGACGACACTACTGTTATCGATGGAAAAGGCGACGAAAAGAAAATCAAGGGACGTATTGAAGAAATCAAGGTCGAAATCGAAAAGAGTACCTCTGATTACGACCGGGAGAAGTTGCAGGAGCGCCTAGCCAAACTAAGTGGCGGGGTTGCAGTAATCCGTGTAGGTGCTGCCACAGAGGTCGAGCTAAAGGAAAAGAAACACCGTGTGGAGGATGCACTATCTGCAACTCGAGCAGCAGTGGAAGAGGGAATAGTTCCTGGCGGCGGAGTAACACTCATTAATGCGGCTCCATCGCTTGACAGTGTCTCCATGGATAGTGACGACGCACAACGCGGCGTTACCGTACTCCAACGATCCCTGGAAGTTCCCATGCGCAAAATCGCGTCAAACGCGGGGCAGGACGGATCTGTAATTATCAGTAACGTACGCCGCGAACAGACGGAAAAGAATAGTAACTCAATCGGTTACAATGTAATCTCAGAAGATTATGTCGACATGGTGGCTTCAGGCATCATTGATCCAGCGAAAGTCACTCGCGGAGCATTGGAAAACGCCGCGTCGATTGCCGCTATGATTTTGACCACAGAAGCTCTGGTAACAGAAAAACCTGAGCCAGAAGCACCTATGCCTCCACCAGACATGGGCGGTGGAATGGGCGGCGGTATGCCCGGTATGATGTAAAAAGTAGATCTACTTTATAGTTTAGAGAAAGAATCTAAAAGGCCTCTCCGACAATTGTCGGAGAGGCCTTTTTTTAACGAAATATGGTTATTAGTTAATGAGAGTACTCCTCACGAAACTCATGCATAAAATCTCGTAAAGTACGCACTCCCTGGAGTGGCATAGCATTGTAGATAGAAGCACGAAGACCACCTACTGATCGGTGTCCTTTTAGATTGTGCATACCGCGCCTGAGTGCCTGTGTCAAGAAAATAGGCTCTAATTTTGAATCTGAAATACGCCAAGTGACATTCATGCGCGAGCGGCTATCGGCTTGGACGTGTCCTGAGTAAAAACCGTCACTCTCGTCAATTACCTGGTAGAGCATTGCAGCCTTTTCAGTATTTACAGATGCCATCTTTCGCAACCCGCCAATTTCCTGAAGCAACCACTGTGTCACCAGATTCACCATATAGATTGAAAATACAGGCGGAGTATTGTACATAGAATCTGCGCCCACATGCACTCGGTAATCAAGCAACGCATGCAGGCTAGCAGATACGCGCTCAAGTAATTCTTCACGCAATATAACCACGGTTACTCCAGCCGGACCTGCATTTTTCTGAGCGCCAGCATAAATCAAATCATAGCACTCAGCAGCAATCGGCCTAGAGAGAAAATCGGAAGACATGTCACATACCAATGGGCACGACACAGCTTCAGGTTCCCAGTGCATTTGCAAACCATGAATAGTTTCGTTAGAGGTTAAGTGAACATAGGCCGCATCCGAGTCAGATTGCCACTCATTAGGTCGCGGCATGCGAGAGAATCCCTCTGGCTCTCCGTCCCAAATCACACATACCTGCCCTTCACGACGCGCCTCCTTCACCGCCTTTTTGCCCCAAGTGCCTGCAACGACATAATTGGCGCACCGACCAGAGTCGCGCAGCAAATTCATAGGAATCATAGAAAACTGTAAAGTTGCACCACCCTGCAAGAACAGGATATGGTAATCCTCAGATAGATTCAATAACACTCGCATATTCTCCCGCGTATCACTTAAGATTTGTTTGAATCTATCTGAGCGATGGCTCATTTCGAGCACGGACATACCCATCCCTCGGAAACCAAGAAGCTCTTCCTGTGCCCGCTGGAGCACCGAGAGCGGCAGCGCACCAGGCCCAGCAGAGAAATTATAAACTCGCGAATTTTTCATCGGATTGGCTCGATTACTCATGATGCAAGAACATGATTATAAAGCACTCGCCCATATTTTGGGGAATGTAGGCTCAATTGTGCTATACTCAGATTAACTTAATTACATTATCGTTAGAGCACCCCGAGGTTAACAAAACGAATTGTGAACGACGACCATAGGTATATCCCTGAATCTGCCATGGCTATCATGGCGCACCCGGACGATATCGAGTTTGCCTGCGCAGGGACATTATCTGGATGGTCACAAGCGGGTGCTAGAATTTCATACGTTCTCTGTACTAGCGGAGATGTTGGAATTGCACGCCCCGGGATTACTAAGAAAGAAGCCTCCTCTATACGCGAGAGCGAACAACAATCCGCCGCAAAAATCGTCGGAGCCAATGAGGTAATCTTTCTCCGCGAGCCAGACGGTATGCTGCAAGCTACCCTCGAGCTGCGCAAGAAGCTGGTGCGCGAAATCCGCCGCTTCCGACCAGAGGTGATATTCTGTGGCGACCCAAATAGATTATGGGTCGAAGGTACATACATTAACCACCCCGACCATCGGGCCGCGGCTTTTGCAGCCGTGGACGCCATTTTTCCTGCTGCAGGACAACCTAACTTGTTTGAAGAACTATCCGAAGAAGGGCTAACAGCTTTCAAACCACGCAAAGTTTATGCCAGCCGCTTGGAACAGGGAGGTCATCTGGTTGCGATAGACGATACCATAGAGATAAAGATAAGCGCATTAAGGGCCCATCGGAGTCAGTTTGAGCAGTGGGACCCTGGTAAGTCCGTTCGCGAACGCGCCTCGCTTCTTGCTAAAGAACAAAAGGGTATGGAATTTGCTGAGTCATTTACAGTTACCACTCTCGAGAGCGACGAGCTCTGGGAACAGCACCACGGAGAGGCGCTTGGTCGAGGCCCTGGCGCATAGCGCCGCATGATCGCAACGCAAAGAAGGGGGCTCCCGCTCCCCGCAGCATGGAAGACCACTGTAGTAATAGCTGCTATGTTTGGAACTCTACTTTCCGCCTGCGGCACGGACGTCGTTTCAACACAAGTACCAACTCCCTTCGCCACAACTGATCCAACCGAACTGCAGCTACGCAGCTACGACGCCTTTTGGGAAGGCATCCAGTCAGACTACATTTTCAGCGCAGTCACTACATTCGACTGGAACCTGCTACCGGCGCAAGAACGTAGAAAGGTAGCAGCTGGACTGTCGGAAGACGAATTCGACTTACTAATGCGCTCAATCATAGTTGAATTTCCTGAAAACACGGTCACATATCGTAACCGCACGGATCGTATAGAAGATGACCTAAACAGTACACTCTCATATGAGGGCATTGGCGCGTACGTTTCAGTATCCTCTGAACCCAGTCCTCACGTGATTATTCTTGCAGTAGTACCCGATTCGCCCGCTGAACAATCAGGCCTACGCGCACACGATTCAATTTACGCAGTCGACGGACAATCTGTAAGCGCAGAAGAGGGTATGGATGTGGTGAAGCGAGTCCGTGGACCAGCGGGCAGCGTTGTGAAACTGGATGTACAGTCGCCTGACGGGAGCCGTCGCAGTATAAATGTAACTCGCCGTCGCTTGCAGGCAACTGACCAACTCCGCGTAGAAAGAAAGGATATTGCTCACGCAGGATTAATTAGATTACCCATTGGCGCAGGCGCGGAGTTAAGTAACATTATGCAACAGGCCCTCGAGGAGCTCGCCGAATACCAGCCTCGAAACCTGATAATTGACATGCGTGTCGCCCATTCGTCCGCAACATGGCCACTGAACGAGATGCTTGGGTTTTTCACAGAAGGTGAGATGGGTAATCAATACTCACACAGCGGACAACAAACTCTAGAAATCACCGGGGTCGACCTTACTGGCTCGCAGAGTATTCCGCTTATATTGCTTATCGGTCAAGAAACGCGCGGTGCTTCTGAAGTTTTTGCTGCTGCGTTGCAGGCCACAGGACGCGCCACTCTGATTGGCCAACCCACTCCAGGTCAAGTGATAGGTTTCGATCATTTCATCTTACCCAACGGCGGGGAGATATTTTTTGGCAGCTCTTCTTATGTCAGCCCATCCGGAGATGACATAGGCATGCGGGGTGTACACCCGGACATAACCGTCGACACACACTGGGACGAGGTAACTGACGATGAGGACGCTGTTGTAAAGCGTGCGCTGCTACAACTTACTCAATAGGTTTCGCGATAACGGCGACGCGGTGACTGTTTCCAGTAAATGGCCAACAAGTTAGTAGTGTTATGTGCTCGGTTGCAGTAGGCGCAAAGTATTCCATATGCACCAGTTTCTGCGACGCGCTCACGCTGTTTTCCTCAAACACATCCACCTGCTCCACAACATAATCAATCGTCTCAACTGCGTTGCGCACTGAAAGCACGTCACCGGGATGTAATCGGTCCAAGCCTCGGAATACGCTTCCGTAAACATTGTGGTGCCCATAGAAAACTGCGTTTCCACCAGACCCCGGTGCTGCACTATTTACTAGAAAACCAGCCGAGCTGCCAGGTGAGTGCCACAAAACTGTTGTTCCACTAGCTGTCCTATCCGTGTGCCAACCCACCGGAATGACAGGTGCTTTGATGCCGATTGCTGGAATACTCACCTCTAGAGGCAGAGTACTGCCGAACACTTGCTTCGCCAAATATTCCAGTCCCTCTGGCACGGGAGCGAACCCGCTTTCTTGATCCAGTCCTATGTCAGGCTCCATTTGAGGCGAAGGCGTGCCAGTAATCGGTAGGACTAACTGCTCGCCAGGCTGAAGGTATTGCGGGTTAACCGCGGGATTTGCTTCCATTAGCGCCTTTACATCTAAACCAAATTGACGCGCAATTTTTGCCATCCAGTCTCCAGACTGCACTTCATAAAGCACCGGTTCTGGACTAGCGATAATTGTTGCAACAGGCACGTCGGTATTGGCAAGAACAACTTTGTATGTCTGATCACCAGATCCCGTATCGACATTAGCCACATTCATTTCAGTTGGTCGCGGAGTGTGAGTAATCATCTCAACTGCAGGAGCCACCATCTCGCTTGATTCTACTGCCACGGGCTGACCGGATGGTTCCGTGGCACCACAAGCAGAAAAGAAAAATCCGGCCGCCAGCCAGAACAATGGCCTTGGGACCGGATTATATTCGCGTTTGTCCATCTTTCAGGCAAACCCGCGCGACGGACCTGCCGATGTCACGCTATTCAGGACCGCTGCCGCGCCGCCTCCATCTCAATATCAAGCTAGCGCTAAGTAGAATGCCTACAAACCCTGCCAACACGGCCTGATATGTCCCGCTGCTGCCTGTGATAGGCAGTGCAGTGGGAACGCGCGCCGCCACTGTCCAAGTAGAAAACTGGGTCACATCCACACAAATCTGCTGCGCAAGACTATCCACCGCACGATTCGAAGTGATGGAACTCTCGTCTGCAAGACCAGGATTGCGCACCACCGCCAGATTAGCAGTCTCGCCACCAGCAGAAAGCAATTGCGTCGCGGTGTAATCAAAGCACATACGAACCGGGTTGGCACTAAAATCACTCATTACTGCTCCACTAGCATCACGGACCACAATCTCCACCACTGTATCCACCAGTGAGAATCCAGACCCAATGGAAGACGTCTCCCCGGAACCAAGAGGACGTATAGTAGCTGTCGCGCCCTCAGCCACCGCGCCAGATGCAAATGTGAGGGTAACTCCAGAAGCTGTATTGGAAACAGTTCCACCAGAAGCCGTCAGCGTACCTTTCGTCTGACCGCTAGGAGTACTTGTAGGTGCCACCGTCAGATTAGGGACCGGAGTAGGACTATGTGTAATCCCGAAATCCACACGAGCACCATCAGTACTGGTGTAGCAACTTACATCTGGATACCAGGTTGCCTGATTCACATGTACACCAGTTGCACTAAATCCCTCCGGAGGATTGATGCAAATTGTGTCTCCTGAGAATGTGATGTAATCAGCCCCTCCACCAAAACTATTGCCTCCGGTCGAGACATTCTTGCCCTCATAATCATCGAATACCACACCGGAAAATTTCTCTGCCCAATATCCGCTATTGTTGGATTCAGCAGGCGGTGGCGGCCCTGCTCCAGGCTTCTTATTTGAAGCAAATACGAAACTGAACTCCATGATCCATCCGCCAGCAACCCGGGTTTTCGTTATATTCGCATTGGTAACTTCATCGCCCAGAAAGCCTGTCCATTGTTCCATAGGGTCATCTATGCCCATCCAAGTCATCACCGAGTCCGGGGCATACATCTTAAAGGTAGCAGTATGTCCGGTGATACCATCTACCGAATACCCGCTCTTCTTTGTGACCACACTGGGATCTGTTGACGACATATCACTATAATGCACTCCGATTCCTGAGAAGTGAGAGCCCTGCACAACACTCATGTCGGGACTAAAAGACGTCAAGAACCCCAGGGCTGATCCGTACACGTCACCATTAGATTTGACCTGCTTAACGGTCTCGACAATGGCAGTAATGGTATTCCCACTAGTAGACCATGACTGACAATCCGCCATACAGTAAAGCGCTTTTGGTGTCTTGTTTGAAGGAAAATCCCAACTTATAGTAAATTCCTTGCCTGGCGGGAAGTATTCGTCCACTGACTCGGCATCAAGCTCGCTTTGCGCAGCAACGTCCTGCAAAACCAATACTAGGTCTCCGTCTTCTACAGGTGCAAGCGTCTCGGTCCCGGGTACTACCGAGAATGGCATCCACCCTGCTCCGCTATTGGTGGGAAAAACATTGAGATTGGAATAATTATTTATATAGTTTACCGTGAAGTTACCTGACTCTGCCGTGATTGGATCTGGTGCATCCGGATAGCATGTAACCTGTATTTTGTATGTACCGTTGAAGTAGGCGGTCCAGTCTACACTCCAAGCAACAGCACCAGCCCCAACCCCGCCTTGCACTTTGTTACCCATTACTCCAAGAGTTTCATTGATACCCTGGCTCTCTGAAATAGCTACTACTGTAGGTGTAGCAACAGCATCCGTACATGTACCAGTTACAGTAACCGAGGTACCGGTGACGTTGGATGGTGTGTCAGCGCTATTAGCATACGCAAGACGTGATGATTGGAGTAAACACATCGCCAGGAGTATAGCCAGCGTCAATACAAATCGCACCCAAGCACTCATACTGTAAACACCCAGTGGGTTCGCCTGATGGGCTTCGCTCGTATCGATCGTATGTATCATTGCTTTTTCCTATCGCAAAAGTTGTTAGGACACCGCAGTCTAATCACAAGCAATATAACACATGGCCACATTCAAGGCAAGCAATGGATATATCCGACACGATTACTCACGTAATGTCAGACCACATACGGCACTCTGCAGGACATCCGTAGACCGCAATTATCAGGTATTGCTACTGTTTGAACAACGTAACACCGATTCCTCCATGCAATTTGTGTGCCGCAACCCACCTACTTATGGGAAAGCTATTGTGACCGTGCCGACCTGCACCCTGTCTGCAAAACTCCTCGGACCGACCGCAGGTAGACGCTGCATGCTCGCCAGGTCATACCAACCCACTTGCACCCGGTATTCACCAGGTAGTAGATCAACGGGGAGCGAAAGCGCCACACGATCAATTACGGTCTCACCTGACTGCCAACGGGACGTTGGGTACGTCCCGCCGAGCGGCTGGCTGTCTACCTGAGCACGCAGATTGTCCTCATCATCCAGAAAATGTACAAACGTGGTGTAATCAGCATCTATTGGGCGCAGCGCCTGCCACGCTAGCGCAAGTACCAAAGTTCCTCCAGGCGCTTGCCCGACCTCAGACATACCAAATCCGGTGACCACAATCATATCCCCAAAACGTACCTCTGGCACACGACTCGGCATAATCTCGCCCTGCACGAAAAGGTCAAGGCTGCCATCTACGTAATCGCCATGGTAAGCATGAAATGCGCGCTGGTAGAGCCAAGTTTCGAGCTCGTGCTCTGGGTCATAGCTTGCAGGGTCACCATACATAAGTAACCAGATGCGGTCATGTTGCGCGGTCACAGATTGCAACAACGGCTGCATCTTAGAGTCATCCCACGGAGGCATATTGTATGAGCGCACCTCGTGCAATCCGTAAAAATCATGAAGCGGCGCCTGCGCACCGTTCTGCAACAGCAAACCATCCCCCAGACGGCGATTGGCGTCCACGTAAGCCATCAAATCACCGTAACCTCCCTTGGCGTAAAGTGGTTCAAAGAAATAATTATGCAAAGAGCGCCAGTTAGCTAGCAGGGACAGCAAAAGCCAGAATATGGTCAGAGAACGTGCACTAGACCGTAACCCAGCGGCGAGCAAAAGCAGATAGACCGGCATGACCACAATGAGATAGCGCGGGAAGAAAAACGGCATCAAAGGTCCGAGTAACCAGGCTCCCACCATCGGTATAAATAGCCAATACGCTAGCACTCTCTCGTCCCGTGAACTCTGGAGTACACCACGCAGTCCAATAGCCAAGGGAATCAATAGGACGATTCCCAACCACCGCCCGAGCGGCGCAACAGTCTGACCCGCCCCAAAAGCCGACAGAGTGCCTGCCCAGACCGCATCCAGACCACCCACTCCAAGCGCATCCCAACGCGCGCTAGCTTTTGAACCGATGAACTCGATTTGCGCCAGCACCCACGGGAAATAAGCCAGAGCGATGAATAACTGCCCACGCAACCAATTCAGCCAGCTGCGTCGATTCTCTCGCCGCTGCACGAAACGGAAAAGATTCTGCGCCACTAGAAGGAAAAAAGAATAGTAATGCGTAAAAATAGCTGCCAGCATCGCCCCTAGAAATAGCGCCTCCCATCGACGCTCGCGTGTACGTTGCCAACGAACGTCAGCATACATTGACAGAGCACAAAAGAATGCCGCCCATGAGTACATGCGCGTTTCCTGACTGTAATAGACCGCAAAACTAGAGATCGCACATAAACCGGATGCCAGAAACCCACCGGGGTAACCAAGCATCCGTCTTCCAAGCAAAAAGAGCAGCGCCACCAACAATACCCCCGGCAAGACCGAAAAGAAGCGTAACGCAAACAGACTCTGTCCTGCCAGCGATACCCAGAAATGCAGCATCGCATGATAGAGCGGAGGATGTGTCTCTGCACCCGCGGACAATACCTGCACCAGCGGCTGCTTGCTGAACGCAAGACTAAAGGCCTCGTCACCCCACAGGTTGTGCCACTGCAACCTGAACACACGCAGCCAAAAACCTAGTAGTAACATCACCACCATAGGTAAGTGATGATTTGACGCTCCACTCGGATACGAACGGGTATGTGTTTTCGCGGTCACCTGACTTTCAATATAATCGTGCCAATGTTACGGTTTTCTACCATTCGCGCATGCCCTCCCTCAGCTTGCTCAATTAGTAGGATCGAGTCGATTGCCGGGCGTAATTGCTCTGCGGTAAACAGTGGTCGGAAACGCTGCGGTGTACCAATCTATCATGACATCCCCAGTCCCACATATCGGCTCCGGTACAGACTGCCAAAGCAAAGTCCGAGCAACGTCAGACTGAGCTACAAATGAAGAGTAAGTTTTCTGCTCATGCTGGCGAGAACCAGCATCGGGCGCATCTATTGACTGGCGCGCACTTCGATTCCCGCCAATCGTTCCATAGCCTTGATGAGCGCATGGTTACCTTCAGCCCCGAGACCTTGAGCTTGCAAGACCCTGTAGTAATGAAAGGCCATGCTTGTTATTGGAGCGGGAACGCCCAACTCATCGGCAGCGGCTAGAGCCAAACGGACGTCCTTTTGTTGCAGGTCAATAGTGAAGCCAGGCCGCCAATCTCGCTCCAGAATCTGCGGACCACGCATGCTCAACATCCAGCTTCCGGCTGCCCCACCGCTCACCGCTGCAAGCGTCTTTTCCAAATCAAGATTACCGGCCTGGGCGAACAGAAGTGCCTCAGACATAGCAAGCGCATTTCCCACCACGAGAATCTGATTGACCAGTTTCACCATCTGACCCGCACCAATACCACCTACATGCGTGATTTTCTCACCCATCGCGCGAAAAGCTGGCATAGCACGCTCCACATGGGAACTTTCACCACCAACCATTATGCTAAGAGTACCCTGGGCTGCCCCCTCGCTCCCCCCACTAATAGGGGCATCTAGCATGTGCATATCTCTCTGCGCCAACTGTTCCGAAATCTCTCGCGTCGCACGCGGGCTGATGGTACTCATGTCAATTACCAGAGAGCCGCTCCGTGCACCATGAATGACACCATTCTCTCCTAGAATGACCGCCTGAACATCCGGAGTATCACTAACACAGACGATAATAATATCGCACCTGGACGCTAACTCAGAAGGACTGCCAGCAGTGCTGGCCCCGGCAGCAACTAATTCATCGACCCGGCTTGCAGTGCGGTTCCACACACATACCTCGAAGGATGCCTGCAATAGGTTGCGAACCATTCCTTGCCCCATAATACCTAGACCAATAAAACCGACAATTTCACTCATATGTCCACTCCTTAAAGTACTTACAATTTTACGACGACACTAATTAACATTTACAGTAAACATTATAAGCGCCATAACAAAATTTACCATCAATAACACTGCCCCTATTACTAGAACAACACGCATGCCTCCGCTCAACCTGCGTAAAGGCCGTATATGCTGGCCAGCGAGAAGACGTCGCAAAGCATGTATCGTTTCTCTGATAGTATCTTTTTGGGAATTGGTAGGCGCACCAACCCAGTCCCATCCGGGCCGCGACAGCGGTACCAGTAGCTTACGAGCAGGGCTCTCAGCTACTAGACCAGCCAAGTCTCCGGGCGCTATGACTACGTCATCCGCCGACAACCCGTCTGTTACACCCGTCACTGCAATTTGCTCAATTACCAGTCCTGGGAATTCATCCCGGAGCACCAAACCAAGCGCAGCACCAAATTCGTCTTCCTCAGGTACCAAAATCACCACACGTACCTGGGTAGCATGATCACGCTCGTAGACCTTTTCTCGGTCTCGATCCTCACGCAGGCACGCACGATGGTATAGCCACAGACCGGCGGCTAGTACACTGAAAGCGATGGCATGTGCCAACAGACTCAGCAAATCTCCCGGTACTTCCGTGCCCAAAGCCAAGTTCAACAATTGCGCAAAGATTACAACCGTGCTAGCAAGAACAGTCATAGTAGCAACAAAAAGAAAGAGATAGAGATAAATCTTACGGATTGTGGCACGCCGCTCTACCTGGCCCTCCGATCCGGCAGACTGCGAGTTTAGCTGGACTTTTCTCCATGACAGCAGCCAGACCGGGAGTCCGGCAACCAGCGCAGCGCTAGAACCCGCAACCTGCTCTCGCAGTCCATCCCCAAATCCATTTGTACTGAGCATAGCAATGAGGACACTGATAGTTCCTCCTAAGCCAATGAGCACTGCTCCTAGACCTATCGTAGCAAGAATATAACGATAAAGCCGGCGGATAGCAGCTTGACTGGGAACATCAGGCGCTAAGTCGGCATCACGCTGTAGCACTAGTGCGTGATAAGCCCACAACAACCCAAACACGGACATGGTAAGCAGAGCGACACGCAAGTCCCCAGTACTCTCCAACTCTAGCCATAATCCCAATAACCCGTCTATCAGCGTGGCAGCGATAGTTACCACTGTCAACGATCCGACAAACACGATCACGTAAAGATAGAGCTTACGTAATACAGATTCGCGCTCCTCCACTCGTCCGGCATAGAAGAGTACTTGCGCTCGCCGCCAAGACATTTGCCAGAGTGTCAACCCAACTAGCAGACGCGCTGACTGCTCAGAGACCACAACCCCACCAGGAACGGCAGCAAAACCATCCCCGCCAATCTGAAAAATAAGCCAACGCAGCAGACTAATGAGGCTAGCTGAAGTAAGTGAAA
>JAKUPR010000110.1 GCA_022450585.1 Anaerolineales bacterium
TGTTCCAAAAGAGCATCCGGAAAGCTATGGACACAGATAGCCCGGACAAAATCAGAGGAATCGCCTACACCAGTGTATCTGAAATCCAATAAAATTGGCCATCGCTCCATTGATCTGGAGTACCAAAAGCTCCCTGAAACATAGCCTTATAAGTATCCCAAGGGTTAGCGTCAAACACCATCAACAACACAGCACCCAACAATAGCGCTAGCACCGTCGATGTCAACAGAACAAATACACCTAGCATCCTGCTAGCACCCAGCCTTTTTTCTAACTTGAAGCTAAAGGGTATGTTCAAGACGCTTCTCCCGCCATCATCAAACCTATTTCTTCCATGTTAGCATCGACTGCCCTTACCAATCCCATGATTTTGCCAGCATGCATCACTGCGATCCGGTCGCTCAAAGACAATAATTCGTCCAAGTCCTCGGAAATAAGTACGATAGCAGTACCTTTCTCTCTCTGCTCCAGCAATGCGCGCCGCACGCCTTCAGTAGCACCTACATCTAAACCACGGGTGGGTTGGACCGCAATCAGAACGTTTACACCTACATCACCAGAGCCGTCACCAGTTGCAATTTCGCGTGCAAGGATCGCCTTTTGTTGGTTCCCTCCCGATAGATTTCTTGCAGGAGTGTTCCGACTAGGAGTTACGACATCGAAAGCCTCAATTAAACTGTCAGAGAATTGGGATATTGCAGTCTTGGAAAGAAAAGGTCCAACAGACAGAGGACGGTGCCGAAAGGCCTTCATTATCAGGTTATCACTAACAGGTAGGTTTCCAGCCAGACCCATGCCCAACCTGTCGCCCGGTATATGACTTACTCCAGCTCTGATAAACCTTAGCGGCGACTGGTTGGTTACATCCTGGCCGTTAACACAGACTTTTCCAGACGTAACTTTCCGTAGACCCGTAAGCGCCTCCGCCAATTCCCTCTGGCCGTTACCTGCAACCCCAGCCACACCAACAACTTCTCCGCCTGCTAAACTCAACGAAACATCATGCAGTGCGGACAAACCCTTGTCATTAAAAGCGGATATGTGTTCAACAGAAAGTGCTCCTTCGGCAAAGGCAACTTCCGATTTATCCAACCGAAATAGCACCTCCCTCCCGACCATTAGCTTAGCTAGAGCTTTTTTGTCCGTCTCCCTAGTGGAAAGTGCAGCAACGTTGCGACCATCACGTAAAACCGTGACTCGATCACAAAAACTCATCACCTCATCTAGCTTATGACTAATGAAAACCACTGCCTTCCCCTCCGCGCACATGTGCCTCAGTGTATTCCCTAACTCAGACGCCTCATTTGGCGTTAAGACAGCAGTAGGTTCATCAAGAATGAGAACCTCAGCTCCACGAAACAGAAGTTTAAGTATTTCTACGCGTTGCTGTTCTCCCACAGAAAGCTGCCATACGTACGCTTCCGGGTCTACTGGCAAACCGTATCTCTCAGAAATTTCTAACAACCGCCCCCCAACGGATTTCAAGTCCAAGTGAAGAGGCGTGTCGGCCAAACCCAATATCACGTTTTCCGAAACCGTTTGGTTGTGAACGAGGCGGAAGTGCTGGTGCACCATACCAATTCCAAATTGGATTGCATCTCGCGGAGACCCAATATCCACCACCTTGGCTCCACCAACACTACCATCCGCGAGGCAAATATCCCCCTCGTCGGGACGGTACAGGCCACACAATGCACTCATCAGTGTTGTCTTTCCGGCACCGTTCTCACCAAGAAGGGCATGTACCTCGCCCGACTTAATCGAGAGATTCACTCGGTCATTTGCTAGAACCCCTGGAAACCGCTTAACAATACCTCGCATTTCTACAGCTACAGGAAGTTTTACCATTGACATGTTATTTGCAGACACAACAGTTATTCTCCCACTATCCATGTGCCACTCTCACCGGCAAGAGACCGGACAATATTTTCTGGGCTGGTAATGATGCCCAGTTTGCCACCTGAATTAAGGTAATCAATCATTGCTGCAATCTTAGGCCCCATGCTACCATCCGCAAAGTGCCCATCCGCATAATAATCTCGCACTTCTGGTAGGGAAACACGGTCAAGCCACAGCTGACCGGGACGTCCATAGTGCAACGCAACCTTTTCTACGGAAGTACTGATAATAAACAAATCCGCTCGCAAATCCCGAGCAAGTAAACCAGAAGCGTGATCTTTGTCAATCACGGCTTCCACGCCTCGTATTTTCCCATTGTCTTTTCGAATCACAGGAATACCGCCACCCCCACAAGCCACCACAACACAACCAGATTGCGTCAATGTACGAATAGCCATAAGTTCAATTACTTCAACCGGCATTGGTGAGGGCACAACCCGACGCCAACCGCGTCCAGAATCCTCACGGACCTTCC
>JAKUPR010000111.1 GCA_022450585.1 Anaerolineales bacterium
GCCTCAAATAATGGCAACGTTGGTACTGGTCTCGTTGGTGGTAACTGGCTTATCGCTACTATGGGTATCTGCAAGGCCAGACTTTGCTTTCCTTAGGGATCGATCCCAGGGGCGGAGACGTAAGTGGTATGGCAGGCTTGCTCATGGATGGATTGGATCCTCTCAGCAATGGTATTGGCAGAAACACCGGTTAGGGATTTTGGGTGCTTTCTACTTCATGATGTTAGTCACGGTCCATTTCAATGTCAGTGTCGACTTCGGTATGGCTCTTGTTCCTGGCTGGATCGATGCCCTTTATCCAGTTACCCATGCCCATAGTTC
Organism: Anaerolineales bacterium; assembly: GCA_022450585.1. GTDB lineage: Bacteria > Chloroflexota > Anaerolineae > Anaerolineales > UBA11657 > CAJWGI01. Next base: position 322 of record JAKUPR010000111.1, read on the forward strand.
CTTGCAAGCGGGCGTAGCGATAACGCTCGTGGCCATGTACGTGTTCTATAAGTGGGGCCCTTACAAAGAATACATAAACTTTGACCAATTCTGGGGTCTCGGCAAACTGCTTTTCGCTTTGTCTCTCCTCTGGTTCTGGTTCTGGTTCTCTAGTTTCATAATATTTTGGTATGGAGCTAAGCCATCGGAAGAAGCGATATTGGATTTACTCATGGTAGGACCATATCTTCCAATATTCTTTGTCGTGTTTTTCTTGGTATTCTTCATACCGCTCTGGGCTATGATATGGAACCCGTTACGGCGAAGTGTTTGGGGACCTGTAACCATAGCTATCAGTGTGCTGATCGCTACCGCTCTGGACCGCATACGAGTATATGTAGGTGCATTCTCTGTCTCTCAACATGAGAACAAGCACCAATTGGACAGCATCCCTGATGCCGTTTTACCGGGGTTGCCCGACGTGTTAATTTGGATAGGCGGGATAGCTGCATGTGTGTTGGTATATATGCTTGCGGCTCGCTTCATTCCACCGATCAATATATGGGAGCAAAAGGAGTTGAAACTCTATCAGGTTCATAAGAAATTCCACCGGACGGAAGTCCAGATTTTAGGTAAGCCTGACTAGCTTAGCCCACGGGTGAGGGCCCGTAAGATAGATGCAAGAACACGTACAACTAACGCAGAAACAGATCAATGAAGATCTTCTGACTTCAGTGCTAGGCACCCCAAGGTGGTGGTGGCCGGCACTTGGATTCTTCGTTCTCGTCTTCCTCATAGGTATGAGTGCTTTTGGTTACATGCTAAACCAAGGCGTTGGGGTGACAGGTTTGAATCGCCCAGTTTTCTGGGGCGCATTTATGGTCAATTTCGTTTTCTTCATTGGTATTAGTCATGCTGGAATTATGATTTCAGCGATTCTCCGTTTGACCCAAGCTGAATGGCGTCGTCCAATAACGCGGGCAGCGGAAGTGTTGACCGTTTTTTCGTTGATGTCTGCCTTAATGGCAGCCCCACTCGTTCACGTTGGGCGGCCATGGCGTGCAGACCTCTGGGTCTTCCCATACGACTTCGCACGCGGTGTGTGGATCAATATTCGGTCACCGTTTGTATGGGACCCAAGTGCGGTGATGACCTATTTAACGGCAAGTACACTATTTGTTCTGATAGCACTTATCCCTGATCTTGCGATTATTCGCGACCGTTCTACTGGATTGAAGCGGAAACTATATGCTGGGATGGCTCTTGGATTTCGTGGGACCCCCCGTCAGTGGAAGCTGCAGACGATTGCAGGCATTCTTCTATCAGCGCTCGTTCTACCCGTATTTGTTTCGGTGCATAGCATCGTGTCGTGGGACTTTGCAGTTCAGATTGGGCCAGAGGCTTGGCACTCGACAATTTTCGCCCCTTATTTCATTATCGGTGCGATCCATTCAGGCGTTTCTGCCGTAGCTACTTTAATGGTGGTAATGGTCTGGGCGTGGGGCTGGAACAAGTACATAACTCCCGACCACTTGGATGCCATAGCTCGACTCCTTATCATCGTTGCTACTGCATGGTTCTTTTTCTTCTTTCTTGAGTGGGTCTTTGCTTTATACACGTTGGAGCCAGCTGAGATGGCGATGCGTAAATTGCAGGTTTTCGAATCCCCGTGGAGTTGGCTGTTTGTTGTGTTTCTTTTCACAGCTTATTTCATACCAGTTCCGATGTGGTTATTCCGAGGAGTCCGTCGAAGCCTGTTTTGGATGTTCGTGACTACAATTTAGGAAAATGTGGTGATGTGGATCGAGCGGTTCCTGATAATTCTCCCGGGCCTTATGCGGCGATCTGAGTTTATCTTCGATTGGGGGAGTTATCACCCGAGTATAATTGAGCTAGCGATGGTTGCTATGACCTTTGCTTGGGTTGGTATGGGTATGTTGGTTTTCACAAAAGTGTTTCCCCTGATCCCGCTTTTTGATATCAAGGAAGGTATGGTTGGGAGAGACGAAATTCGAATAGGACGACGCATAGTACCTGCGTCAATAAGAGAG
>JAKUPR010000112.1 GCA_022450585.1 Anaerolineales bacterium
TGCTTGGGGTGGGTGGCATGGTGAACTACTTTGTGCCACTTTTAATAGGAGCATCTGACATGGCGTTCCCACGCCTAAATGCTTTTGGGTACTGGATTAATGTTCCGGGCGCGGTCCTCCTGGTGACTGCTTTGTTTGTTGGTGGCTGGGACACGGGTTGGACGGGATACCCACCTTTGAGTGCACGTGCACCAATAGGGGTGCAGCTGTTCTTCCTGGGTGTATATATGATTGGAATTTCGTCTATTGTGGGTTCGCTCAATTTACTTGTAACTGTTGTACGTATGCGAGCGCCCGGAATGAGTTTATTCCGGATGCCGATTTTCGTATGGGCGGCCATCTCCACCGCTATTCTGCAATTGACGGCAACTCAATTTATAGGATTGGCTTTCCTGATGGTGCTGACGGAGCGGGTACTGGGGATGGGATTTTTTGACCCATTCATATCTGAGGCAGCTGTCGCCCTGGGTTCGCCTCCTGGCGACCCCAAACTGTTTCAGCATCTGATTGGTTCTACTCCCATCCTGCTGTTTACGTATTTATACTGCCTGGACTTGGAATAATTAGTGAGCTGCTGCCGGTATTTGCACGTAAGCCGTTATTTGGATACAAATGGATTGCCATATCCGGTATGTCAATTGCAATGTTGGGTTTCCTAGTATGGGCACATCACATGTTCGTGTCAGGCATGAATGAATTTCTTAGAATTCCTTTCATGGCGTCCACTATGTTGGTGGCTGTACCGACTGGAGTGAAATTTTTCAGCTGGCTGGGAACACTATGGCAGGGTAAGCTTATCTTCCCAACTCCGATGTTGTTCGTGTTAGGAGCTATTTCGGTGTTCCTAATTGGAGGGTTGACGGGACCGCCAGCTGGAACGGTAGCGACAGATCTTTTCTTGCACGATACCTATTGGGTAGTTGGGCACTTTCACGCTACTATGTTCGGGGGTTTCGTCTTTCCGTTTTTTGCGGCAATCTATTATTGGTATCCTAAGGTTACCGGGCGCAATTATAATGAGGCACTAGGTAAAGTACATTTCTGGATGATGACACCCGCGTTCTGGGTTCAGAGCATTGGGCAGGTCGCTGTTGGTTTGCGTGGCATGCGTCGTCGAATTGCAGATTACGATCCAGCCCTTTCTCTTGAAACTTACCATTTCTGGATTACCTTGGCAGGATTTGTGATTGGAGTGTCGGTGCTAATTTGTATTTTCAATTTGTGGCACAGTGCACGAAAAGAGGAGACTGCGGAGGACAACCCGTGGGACTCACGCTCGCCCGAATTCCAGATACCATCACCAATACCAGAGCACAGCTATGAGCATCCCTTCGAAGTGGTGGGAGAACCTTATGATTATGGCTTGGCTGGTTCAGTGTATGTGGAAATGCGCCCGAAGAGTGCGGCTGATATAGAATGAAAGCTGTGAGTCGCAGATCTCGGACTAGAATGGCACAGCATGGTGTTTGGAGGGAGATAGGCTGATGGACAACACACAAATTTTTGTTATTGCCACTGTGGCCCTTGTGCTACTGACAGTAGGGGGTGGTGTAACAATGGCAGCTGTTTTTTATTTGTTTAGTTATATGGTTACAGGTGGTGCTGTGGCCGGCATTCCCGCAGATACTGTGCCAAGAATAGGTGTCATGGCTTTGGCAGCATGGAAAAAAGAGCGTGATGAAACACGTGCGCGCCGAGCGCGGCTCTCGGCAGCATATCGTAGTGGGGTGATGGTGCTTATTTGGTTAGCGACGCTCACGGTCTTAGAGTTTTTGGCTAACATGATTGGGGTTTCGACAGTAGCAATGTTTATCATTGCACTAATTAAGGCTGGGATTATTCTCCAGTTTTTCATGCATATATCTAGTCTTTGGTTGGAAGGGGGGAGTCACTAATGAGTGACGTAACATCCACATTGGCAGACTATCGTGAACAGCTAAAGAACAATCGTTTAGGGTTGTGGTTCTTCTTTCTCTCGGAAGCTTTCTTGTTCGCAGGATTGTTAGTGGTACGTTTCTATCTGTGGGGCAACACAAGGCCTGACTTGGATCAGAACATTGGTGTTGTAGTTACAGTGATACTGTTGGCTAGTAGTTTTACTATGAACCGCGCAGAAACTGCCATGGTACATGATGATCGCGAAAGGTTTTTGAGTAACTTGCTGGTTACTGCTGGCCTAGGGTTGGTTTTCTTGGTAGGCGTGGTTGGTTTTGAGTGGCAGGGACACATACGTCCGGATGATGGCGCATTCGGTGCTGTTTTGTACGCTATGACTGGCATGCATGCTCTGCACGTATTGAGTGGAATTG
>JAKUPR010000113.1 GCA_022450585.1 Anaerolineales bacterium
GCTACTGCTGCCACCGCCAATTCGCCCTGTGCATAGAATGTCGGTACCACTGCAAATCCTTCATCCTGCATCTTCTCGAAGGCCAGCAATGCCGCAATATCATCGATGTCAAGCGATGATGGGAATGCTACACGAACTATAAGGGGCGCAACAAGCACCTCTTTTTCCACTTCAACTTCTTTAGAGACTTCCTTGATCGTCTCGACTTCTTCCCTCACCACTTGCGTAACAACCACTTGCTTTTCTACTTCGACTACTTGTGGTTGGCACGCTACGAGTGCAAGGCTCGCTACGATCATCATGAACACACTAGCTTTCAGTCTTTTCATGTTTCTCCTCATTTTTTTCTCCTCGTTTTTTCTCCTCATTAACACTGGCTCTCCCCGTATGGGCCGCTTCGGTACAAATACCAATCCAAAATACTGTCGCTCATCCTACATCTAGCACTTACCATACATCGAGTAACATTCTATGTGTCTGTCACAGGGTCATCCCCAAGAAAGAAAGTTCCACGAACCCAAATACTTTTATCACTTTAATGCAGCGAGATTATACACTCAACTAATGTGCAACAACAACTTCCGTCCCCAAAATGTTAAGATTAGATCTGAAATACTCTTACTTTTACTGTATATACAATACCGCAATCACCGTCATCGACTAAATTTTTGCGATTTCACGTCCGTTCCTCCCGCATGTAGGGTAGTCCTAATGCAGTGGGAGCACCCACACGCTTACGAAAGGCTTCTGCCCAAGTGATCAGAACAAGAACAACGATTGTCAAGATGTAAGGCAGCATGTTTAGTAACGACGCCGAAATAGTGGTCCCCGCGGCTTGTAAGCGAAATTGTATTGCATTCACACCTCCAAAAACTAAAGCTCCTAAAACCGCTCGGACAGGATTCCATGTCGCGAAAATCACGAGTGCAATCACGATCCATCCCCGTCCCCCAGTGATGTTCTCAGTCCATCCAGGGGTGTACGATAGCGATAAATGTGCTCCACCCAAGCCCACCAACATACCACCGACTACGGTATAGACATATCGCAGCGCAAATACATTTACTCCCATAGCATCCGCCGTCTGAGGACTATCGCCTATCGCCCTCAGGTGCAATCCCGGACGTGTCTTGTACACAAAATACCATGCCACCGGAACAAAGAAATACATCAGATAAGAAAGGAGGTCACGATGGAAAACAGATGGACCCACCAAAGGAATTTCGCTTAGGAACGGCAGCGCAATTTTCTCGAAACGCGGTCCAATTTGCCCAACTAAGGGCATACCCTCAGGCCCAAGCCGCTGCCCCAGAAAACTGGCTAATCCAGATCCCAGTAACGTCAGAGCAAGTCCCGACACCACTTGATCTGCAAGCATTGTAATGGTCAAGAAGGCATGTACTAAAGCCATTGCGCCACCCACGAGCATGGCGATAATCACTCCAATTGCCACACTTTCTGTATGAAAGGCGGCAGCGAAACCGGTCACAGCGCCCATGATCATCATTCCTTCAACTCCCAAGTTTAGTATACCGGCACGTTCAGTAACTATTTCGCCTACTGTGGCGAACACTAGTGATGTACCTGCAGCTATAGCTATGCTCAGAATTGACGCCACCAGCCCTATCTCCATTTCTATCCTCCCACCTCCTCATTGCGAATTAGAGTTTCCGATCGGACATTACGCAACAGCCTGATTCGGTAACGTGTAAACATCTCCCCGCCAAGTACGCAAAAAAGAATGGTACCCTGCAGCACTAACGCCACAGATGCTGGTAGACCCATGGTTATTTGAATCTGATCACCACCCACCAATAATGCCGCGAGAAGAGTAGCCACTAAAATATTTCCCCAGGGATTCAATCTAGCCAACCAGGCGACGATTATGCCGGTGAAACCATAATCAACATTCAATCCCTCCTGTAAGCGATGTGATATCCCGGATACTTCCAGCATGCCAGCTATTCCAGCCAGTCCTCCCGACACAAACATCACCAACACTATGTTGCGCCCCAAACTTACGCCAGCATAACGTGCTGCGGTGGGATTCTCCCCAATCAGTCTTATCTCGTAACCCCAACGCATTCTATCCAAGATAATCCACAATAAAATTGCTGCAGCTACAGCAACGATTATGCCCCAGTGGAGTCTTCCGGAAAACCTGGGCAGTTGTGCAAATTCACCTATCTTCGCCGAGCCCGGAAAACCGTAACCCTCCGGATCCTTCCAGATCACATTAAAGAGGTACTGGTACCAA